>NZ_MVDI01000015.1 GCF_002939305.1 Chroococcidiopsis sp. TS-821
GGAGAAAATTGTAACGGCAGACATTAAAGCTCTGATCAATTGTCAGTAGCAGCGCAGTCGAACAATTCTGTTGGAGCGGATTGGCAGATTTTCGGTGTGGGGTTTAAGATGGCTACAACCGCTCAACTTTGCCGTTAGGCTAAGTATTCATGAAGTAATTAGCGTTATGAATGACACAGAGATTATCTCCAAATTTATAAAAGTTGAGCAGGGGGATGCTGAACTTAAGATCTTCGTCTGCCGCATATCCTGGCCACATCCCCACGAGCCTGCATCTAATTTGGCAGTAGCTACTGCGCTTCCAATAAAATCCTCAACTAAGGAAATTGAGTCCAAGATTTTGGAAGTTCTACAAGACAAGCGTTATTTTTAAGTTTGTCAGGAGTGCCAACAGCGAAACCCTTGTGGTTGGATGCATAATGATGGAATATGTCAAAGTTGCGCTGAGAGAAATCACGGCATTGTCTACTAACGGATAGAGCAACTATGAATATCACCCTAGAGCTACCTTCAGAGCTAGAACGTGAACTAGCCAATGAAGCATCACAACTGAACCTACCTCTGGCAGAGTATATTCTGCGAGTTCTTTCCTTTCGCCCTTTTCTCCAAAATCCTCCCAAAACAGGGGTAGAACTTGTTACCTATTGGGAAAGCATTGGGGTGGTTAGTTCCCGGCCTGATATCACTGACAGTCAGGAGCACGCACGCAGGTTGCGCGACCAAGCTGAACACCGTGAGCTGGCTTAGGTAGCAAATGTACATAGTCGATACTGATGTCATGATCGACATTCAGCGAGGTTACTCGCCCGCTCTAGCTTGGTTCACCTCTCTCCCAGAACTTCCAAGCATTCCTGGTTTTGTTGTGATGGAGTTGATTCAGGATGCTCAAGATAAGCAACAGGTGCGTAAGGTTCTACAGCTTGTTGCCCCGTTGCCGATAGTGTGGACTACTGAAACTGACTGCGCCCGTGCCCTCTCTGATTTCACAGCCTATCACCTGTCCCACAAGGTTGGACTGATTGATGCCTTGATTGCTGCTTGTGCCATTGGACGCAATGCAACTCTCTGTACTTTCAATGTGAAGCACTATCGAGTTATTCCTGGTTTGCGTCTGGAGCAACCCTATAGCCACTGAACCGCCTAACACTGCGTTGGGTGCGGACGGAACGGAGGTTATCAGTAGGAGTTCGAGAATATCTGCCGCCGCACAACTTCACCGTTATCTGGCTTGAGTTTCAGGTTTTGGCAGTGAATGGAGGTTATTGGGTTGGCGTTCAAGATCAAGTAATTTCCAGATTATTTGCTGGGCAGCACCATAAAGCTGTTTGAATCGCTCGGCTCAGTTTACATCCAGCCAATTCATTCGTTCTTGAGTGTAGCGATCGCCAGCAGCGCTACCAATCAGAGCAATCTCACCCAATCGATCTAGCTCCTCGGTGTTCAAAACAATGTTACTTGCCTTTGCGTTCTCTTCAACGTAAGCAACTCGTTTTGTTCCAGGAATTGGAACGATATCGTTACCTTGATGCAGTAACCAAGCCAATGCGATTTGTTCAGGAGTTGTTCCTTTCGCCACAGCAATTTCTTTGACTTGCTGAACCAGCCTCATATTTTGGTCGAAGTTATCCCCTTGAAATCGGGGCTCGAGGCGGCGTAGTCATTTTCAAACGCTTCAGCCCGCTTGGCTTGTCCCGTTAAAAACCCTCGACCCAGGAGACAGTAGGGAACAAAACCAATTCCTAATTCTCGCAACGTAGGCAAGATTTCGGCTTCAACTATTCGTTCCCAAAGCGAATACTCGGACTGAAGCGCACTGATTGGATGAACAGCATGGGCACGACGAATGGTTTCTGGACTTGCTTCCGAAAGCCCAATGTAGCGAACCTTCCCTTGTTGTACGAGTTCTGCCATTGCCTCAACTGTCTCTTCAATTGGGACAGTTCGATCAACACGATGTTGATAAAACAAATCGATATAGTCAACGCCTAATCGCCGCAATGAGGCATTACAGACACGGTGGATATTTTCGGGCGAGCTATCTAAACCAACAATCTTTCCGCTTTCGTCAATCTTGAAACCAAATTTCGTTGCAATGACAACCCGATCGAGATCGTTCCGAATTGCTTGACCTGCCAGTTGTTCATTGTCGTTGTAGACTTTAGCAGTATCAAAATGCGTCGATCCAGAGCGTTGTCAGGCGACTAACACAGGATGATTGAGTTGACGTGATGCATAGGTAAGCGCCGCTCTCAAATCATCCATTTCCAGATTGGGTAGTTCCTCTAAAATCTGTTCAGCGCTGAATCCTGCTGCGAACAGATCTAGGACATCAGACACTCGAATTCTCATACTACGAATACAGGGGCGACCACCACACTGACTTGGATTGACTATAAGAAGGTTGAGCCTGGTCTTTTTCGATGGGTACTGGCGACCAAGCAACCGAACGCGTCTGACCAAAAATGTTAATTTCTAGTTGAAGAACGCTCATTGCATAGCTTTTGTATCATTTCAAAAAATGAGAACCTACAAATAACTTCTCCTCTGCACCTTTGCGCTCCTGCTTTCCTGCTTTTCACTCTCTACTACCTGAAGGTAGGTTTTTTTACAATCAAGAAGTGCTAATAGAAAAAGGGAGGTGATGGCTGATGGAAGAATCAGGAACACCACAAAAGCGATCGCATTGGCAGCGACGGCAATTCTTGTTGCGCGCTAGTATTGTTGGCGCTGGAGGTGCGATCGCCAGTTTCATTTGGCAAAAGCACAATATCTCAGCAGCAACACAAAACTCAGTAGCGAATCCCCGCGAAGATTTTGGGACAATTCCGCGACGGATGCTAGGCAAAACAGGAGTCGAAGTTTCTGCTTTAGCACTAGGAGGCGCACACCTAGGTAATGTGAAAGATGACCAAGTTGCGGTGAGGATTGTTCAAGAAGCGGTTGATTCTGGCGTGAATTTCTTAGATAACGCTTGGGAGTATGGAAAAGGGCGCTGCGAAGAATTAATGGGTCGAGCATTGCAAGGCGGAAGACGCGAAAAAGCGTTTTTGATGACAAAAGTCTGCACTCACGGACGCGATGCGCGTGTAGCAATGCAGCAGTTAGAGCAATCTTTACAACGGTTAAAAACAGACTACATCGATTTGTGGCAAATTCATGAAGTTATTTATGATAATGACCCTGAACTACATTTTGCCAAAGGTGGTGTAGTTGAAGCGCTAGAGCAAGCCAAACAACAGGGAAAGGTTCGATTCATTGGCTTTACAGGACATAAAGATCCTGCCATTCATCTCAAGATGTTGGCGTACAAATATCCCTTTGATACTTGTCAGTTACCCTTAAATTGCTTCGATGCAAGTTTTCGCAGTTTTGAGCAGCAAGTGCTACCAGAACTTAACCGCCAGCAAATCGCCGCAATTGGAATGAAAAGTTTGGGGGGTGATGGCAACGCATTGAAAAAAGGAATCGTTACAGTAGAAGAAGCACTCCGCTACGCTATGAGTCTCCCTGTAGCCAGTACGGTTAGCGGTATTGATTCCTTGGCAGTGCTGTACCAGAACTTACGTATTGCTGGTAACTTTCAACCGATGAGTGCAGAGGAAATGCAAGCTGTGCGCAATCGATACGCTAGTTACGCTGCAGATGGACGCTTTGAACTGTACAAAACATCAAAAAAATATGATGGGAGACCTGGTAGAGAACAGCACGGATTTCCTTTACCACAGCAGTTGAAACTTTAGGAGAAATTTGAGGAAGTTTTATGACAGCAACACTTTCTGCACCAGAAACAATTGAATCTTGGTTGGGTGAAGAAGCCGAAGATCTGCTGACTCACAAAGCCAAAGTGTCAAAAGATTTATTGCACTTACCAGGGCCCGATTTTGTCGATCGCATTTTTTCGATTAGCGATCGCTCGCCACAAGTATTGCGCAGTCTACAACAACTTTATTCCCACGGTCGCTTAGCAAATACGGGCTACCTTTCTATCTTGCCCGTAGACCAAGGAATTGAACACTCGGCAGGAGCTTCGTTTGCACCTAACCCAATTTATTTTGACCCAGAAAACATTGTCAAGTTGGCGATTGAAGCAGGTTGTAACGCGGTAGCGACGACTTTAGGAGTTTTGGGCAGTGTTTCGCGCAAATACGCGCATAAAATTCCCTTTATCGCCAAAATCAATCACAATGAACTGCTGACTTATCCGAACCAATTCGATCAAGTCATGTTTGCATCAGTTGAACAAGCTTGGAATTTGGGTGCTGTTGCGGTTGGTGCAACGATTTATTTTGGTTCGGAACAATCAACGCGGCAAATTCAAGAAGTCAGTCAAGCTTTTGCCCGCGCCCACGAACTCGGTATGGCGACTATCTTATGGTGCTATTTGCGCAATAGTGCGTTTAAGCAAGATAAAGACTATCACATTTCAGCCGACCTTACGGGTCAAGCAAATCACTTGGGCGTGACGATTGAAGCTGATATCGTCAAACAAAAGTTGCCAGAAAATAATCACGGCTATGCTGCAGTCGCCAAAGCAACAGGAAAAAGCTACGGTAAAACGAACGATCGCGTCTACACCGATTTAGTTACCGATCATCCAATCGACTTGACGCGCTATCAAGTTTTGAATTCTTATTGCGGACGCGCAGGGTTGATTAATTCAGGTGGTGCTTCAGGTAAAAATGACTTCGCGGAAGCAATTCGCACCGCAGTTATTAATAAACGTGCTGGTGGTTCTGGATTAATTTCTGGACGTAAAACATTCCAGCGTCCCTTTGAAGATGGAGTGAAACTGTTTCATGCGATTCAGGATGTTTATCTGTCGCCAGAAGTGACAATTGCTTAAGTCTAGTAGATAAGCTCCTTATTAATTGGTAATTGGTAATCGGTAACTGTCTTGTTATCTATTCCCGATTACCTGTTACCCACTACCATTTCCCTAAATTTATGAGTACACAAGATGCCATTGTTGCCCAAGTTAAGGATTTACAAAATGGCGAGATGAAGCAAGTTTCGGTGGGAGACACTGATATATTGTTAGCGCGGGTCAACGATCAGTTTCATGCAATTGGAGCTTATTGTACGCATTATAAAGCCCCACTTGTAGAAGGGGTTTTGAGTGGCGATCGCGTAATTTGTCCTTGGCATAATGCTTGCTTTAACCTTGTAACAGGAGATTTACAAGAACCGCCAGGGTTAGATGCACAACCTTGCTATGCAGTAAGAATTGACGGTGAAAATGTCATTGCGAGCGTTCCTGACTCTGCACCACAGCAAAGGACACCTACAATGGTTAAGTACGATCCAGAGGTAGATCGACGGACATTTGTCGTATTAGGTGCAGGTGCGGCGGGAAGTGCGGCGGTAGAAGCGCTAAGACAAGCAGGTTTTGCAGGGCGTATCGTGATGGTGACGTATGAGGATAAGTTACCGTATGACCGTACGTGGTTGAGTAAAGACTACTTTAATGGCAAAGTTTCTCGCGATGAAATGCCGTTGCGATCGCAGCAATTTTATGACGAGCATGATATCGAAGTTTTGTTAAACAAGCGTGTCACGCACATCGATGCAACAACTAAAACCATCACCTTTGCAGATGATGACACAATGACTTATGACTCGTTGTTGTTGGCTACTGGTGGTAAACCGCGTCAGCTAGAGGTTGAAGGTGCAGATTTAGAAAATATCTTTACTCTCCGCAGTTTCGCTGATACAGAGAAGATCCTGCAAGCCGCAGAAAAGGCATCCTGTGCCGTTGCGATCGGTTCAAGTTTTATTGGTATGGAAGCAGCTGCGGGTCTAGCACAAAAAGGTTTGCAAGTAACTGTTGTTTCGCCAAGTTCAGTACCATTTGAGAAAATTCTTGGTCAAGAAATTGGCAAGTTGTTTCAGCAAGTGCATGAAGAACAAGGCGTAAAATTTCTGCTAGGGACAAAAGCGCAAAAGTTTGAGGGCAACGGTAAAGTAGAAGCTGTGATTTTGGAAAATGGCGATCGCCTAGCAACAGATTTAGTGATTGTTGGTGTTGGCGTACAGCCTGCAACAGAATTTCTCGAAGGCGTGGAGTTGCACGAGAAAGACCGCAGCGTCATTGTCGATGAATATCTTTGTGCAGCGGATGGTTTGTATGCAGCGGGAGATATTGCGCGTTATCCTGATTGGCGTACAGGTGAACCCACTCGCGTAGAACACTGGCGATTAGCAGCACAACACGGTCGCATTGCCGCTTATAACATGGCTGGGAAGGCTGTTAAATTCGCGGGCGTTCCTGTTTTTTGGACGATGCAATTTCAGTTTCCTTTGCGTTACGTCGGACACGCTACGGATTGGGATGAAATAATTTTTGATGGTAGCCTGCCAGAGCGAAAATTCATAGCTTTTTATGTCAAAGACGAGCGAGTTTTAGCAGCAGCTGGAAGTCAACGCGATACCGAAATGGCAGCAATTTATGAGTTGATGCGTTTAGATCGAATGCCTACTGCAACAGAATTACGTGGCGGCAAGATTGATTTAGTGGGGCGAATCAAGAGCTAATTTTACTTTAGATAACAACAATGTTGTTACGCGTCAGGTTTGGTTCGCCAATGAGTTTAGCAATTTGGATTGCGTCGGCGCTGCCAGTACCATCAACGTCAAAAAACAAATTACCGTTGTTGCGGTTGTAAACGAAGCGATCGCTCGAATTTTGTGCAGATCCAGCTACGCGAAACTCTTGGCTTGTAATATTACCTCTCGAAAGCCCACCACTAAAACCTGCTTGAGAGACTGCGATTTTATCGAAGTCGGGATTAAAGTCTCTAATAATATCAACTCCTTCGGCAGGGTAATTAAACACAAAGCGATCGTAGCCAGAACCACCAACGAGTGTATCATTGCCAAATCCGCCGATAAGTGTATCGTTACCCGCATTCCCTCGCAGAATGTTGGCAGTACCGTTGCCGATTAACTTATCAGCAAATCGCGACCCCGTGACATTTTCGATTCCAGTGAGCGTATCGCGGTCAACCAGTGCATCGTACCAAGCATTTCCCAGTTTATCGTAGCCTTGACGACGTGGATGAATGCCATCGGCAGTTAGGTCACTCAACTTAAGATTACCAGCCGCGTTAACAAAGCTCACATTCTTACCTTGTGCAACTTTGCGGTCAACTAAGCCAGGAAGGAGTGTATTAAAATCTTTGGCAAGGTTGGCAGCGGTTACGCCACGAACTTTAGCATCAATGGGAGTGATTGAGGATACGAGTATCTGAGTACTTGTTGATTGTTGGGCAATGCGATCAATGAGGTAGCTTAAGTCATTGTACATTTCGTTCAAACTACTACGACCTAAAGCATCATTGGTGCCGATCATTAGTAGCACAATATCAGGTTTGTAAGTTTTGAGAATGCCACTATTGACGAGATTGGTAATTTCGTCAATTGTCCAGCCACCGTGTCCTTCGTGGTTTTTATCGCCAAGGCTTTGCGGACCATTAAACTGCGAACCTACAAAGTCGATTTTCAACCCATCAGCCGACATATTTTTCCACAGTTGGATTCGGTAAGTTCCAGGAGTCGGGTCAACGCGGTGTTCTCCCTTGGCGATCGAGTCACCTAAAGGCATAATTTTAGGCTGAGTTGATGGATTAAATATAGGTTTTACAACAATACCTTTTTTGAGATTAGCAACTATACCCTGAGATGCGTTGCGATAGCTTGCTGTATCATTGCCACTACCACCATAAAGGCGATTGTTACCACTACCACCGTAGAGCGTATCATTGCCACTACCGCCATAAAGGCGATCGTTACCACTACCACCGTAGAGCGTATCATTGCCAGAATAACCGTAGATTGTATCTGCAAATGAACTGCCAGTAAGGTTATCGTTTTTAGGAGTTCCTTGAATAAACGCCATGAAATTGGAATATTCTGCAGTATGATGCAGTCAAAGTATCACAAACCAATATCAGGGATAAATGACACAAGAGTATGGTTATGACACTCCCAACCCACAGAATGGCGTGGATTTCTAAGCAACTTAATGTCCAGCGTGGCAAGTAATCAAAACTAGCGCTTATAGGTTGACCAATAGCGAAGCAACGAAAAATACAAATTAGAGGTCAGACTCTAAGATATCCTAGATAAATTAGAGTTTTGCCGAAGATAGTGAGCATGAAGTTGGCAGCACGAGTAGGTGAGGTAACTCCGTCTTTAACACTGGCGATCGCCGCCAAAGCCAAAGCAATGAAGGCAGATGGAATCGATGTTTGTAGCTTTAGCGCAGGAGAACCGGATTTTGATACTCCCGCACACATCAAAGCCGCTGCTCAAAAAGCTTTAGATGAAGGTAAAACAAAGTATGGTCCCGCTGCTGGAGAACCAAAATTACGTCAAGCGATCGCCCGCAAGCTGCAAAATGAAAATCACCTCGACTACAACGCCGAAAATGTCATTGTGACCAATGGCGGTAAACACAGCTTATTTAACTTGATGCTGGCATTGATTGAGCCAGGCGATGAAGTCATTATACCTGCGCCTTACTGGCTAAGTTATCCCGAAATGGTCAAGCTAGCTGGAGGAACGCCCGTCATTGTCCAAACGGATGCGGCAACAGAATATAAAATTACACCAGCGCAGCTGCGTTCAGCAATTACCGATAAAACTAAGCTATTTGTCTTCAATTCGCCGTGTAACCCTACAGGTGTTGTTTATACCCTGGCAGAAATTCAAGCGCTTGCAGAAGCGATCGTCGAACAAGATATATTAGTTGTCTCGGACGAAATTTACGAAAAGATTATTTACGACGATGCCAAGCACGTTAGTATTGGTTCGCTAGGTAAGGACATTTTTGCCCGAACAATCGTCAGTAGTGGCTTTGCCAAAGCGTACTCCATGACTGGTTGGCGACTTGGTTATTTAGCGGGTGCAGTCGAGTTAATTAAAGCAGTTAGTACAATTCAAGGTCACAGTACGTCTAATGTTTGTACGTTTGCGCAGTATGGTGCGATCGCCGCGTATGAAGATTCGCAAGATTGTGTGGAACAAATGCGCTTAGCCTTTGCCGAACGACGACAAGTGATGTTAGAGCGAATTCATGCTATACCTGAAATTAGCTGTGCGCCACCAAATGGTGCATTCTATCTATTTGTCAATATCAGTAAAACCGGTTTGAGTTCATTAGACTTCTGCGACAAACTCCTAGAAACTCAACAAGTTGCAGCAGTTCCTGGCATCGCTTTCGGTGCAGACGACCACATTCGTCTTTCTTATGCTACCGATATGGCATCAATAGAAAAAGGTATGGATAGATTGCATAAATTCGTACAAAGCCAATTGTCCTAATTTCTTCATCTTCTCTGCTCCCCTCTACTTAGCACCTCTAAAACACAACAGATCATGCGGGCAATGATTCTAGAGACACCAGGAAAGCCCCTGCGTGTTGCTAACCTACCAATTCCCACACCAAATCCGCAGCAAGTTTTAATTCGCGTTCGTGCCTGCGGTATTTGTCGCACAGATCTACACATCGTTGACGGAGAACTTACACAACCGAAACTCCCCTTAGTTCCTGGGCATCAAATTGTAGGAATTATCGAAGAAGTTGGGGAAGAAGTACCGCAATTTAAAGTAGGCAATCGCGTTGGCGTTCCGTGGTTAGGGTATACGTGTCATCATTGTCGCTATTGTCTGAGTGGGAAAGAGAATCTCTGCGACTATGCACAGTTTACTGGCTATCAAATTGATGGTGGTTACGCCGAATACACCGTTGCTGATGCTAGGTTTTGTTTTCCCATTCCTGATGATTACCCAGATTTACAAGCTGCACCTTTATTATGTGCAGGGTTGATTGGTTATCGCGCTTATCGCATGACAGGTGATGCTCAAAAGTTAGGTTTTTACGGCTTTGGTGCTGCTGCACACATTTTAATTCAACTCGCACGCTATCAAGGACGAGACGTTTATGCATTTACTCGCAAGGGTGATGCCAAAGGACAAGAATTTGCGCGCAAGCTTGGCGCAGTGTGGGCGGGTAGCTCGGAAGAATTACCACCTGAAAAGTTAGATGCAGCAATTATTTTTGCGCCAATTGGTGCTTTAGTCCCGGCTGCACTTAAAGCAGTTACTAAAGGGGGCGTTGTTGTTTGCGCAGGAATTCACATGAGTGATATCCCTTCGTTTCCTTATCATATTTTGTGGGAAGAACGAGTTGTGCGATCGGTTGCTAATCTCACGCGTCTTGATGGCGAAGAATTCTTAGCTTTAGCACCGCAAGTTCCGATTCACACCGAAGTCAATCTTTTTCCTTTAAATGAGGCAAATGATGCCCTTGATGCGCTGCGCAGTGGCAAAATTAATGGCGCAGCTGTCTTAGTTGTCGCCCATGACTAAAATAACACACGGCACGATCGCCGCGGGACATCATAAAACTGCCGAAGCTGGTATTGAAATGTTTCGCTTGGGAGGTAATGCATTTGATGCTGCAACCGCAGCAATGTTGGCGTCTTTTGTTACCGAATCAGCACTCACTTCGGCAGGTGGTAGCGGCTTTCTACTCGCGCATACAAACCAAAACGAAAATATTTTATTTGATTTCTTCTCACAAACGCCACGACAAAAAAGGCATATTAACGAACTTAACTTTTATCCAATTGAAATTGTTTATGGTGATGCTGCCCAAGAGTTTCATATTGGGCTTGGTGCAATGGCTGTACCTGGTAATATTGCCGGAATTTTTCACATTCAACAAAGGCTAGGGAGATTGCCGTTTAAGGTGATCGCCGAACCTGCAATTCATTATGCAAAAACAGGCGTAGAAGTTGGTAGCTTTCAACACTACTGCTTAAACATTCTTAAACAAATTATGGTTTCCTCTCCCGCAGGGAAACAAATCTACGCACCAACTGGAGAAATTCTTCAGCTTGGCGAAAAAGTCGTCATGCGTGATTTTGCAGACACTTTATCACAGCTAGCCGTAACAGGATGTCAAGAATTTTATCAAGGAGAAATTGCACGTCAATTAGTAAGTGATTGTCAGGAATATGGTGGATATTTAACTTTGGAGGATCTAAAAAGTTATCAAGTTTTAGAAAGAACGCCATTAAAAGTTAATTATCGCGGTAATACTTTTTTGACGAATCCTCCTCCTAGTTCTGGCGGAATTTTAATAGCATTTGCCCTGGAGCTTTTAGCAAAGATTGATTTAGAAACTGTCGGCTTTGGTACGTCACGTCACCTGCAAATTTTAGCAGAAGTCATGCGACTTACAAATGCAGCTAGAAAAGATGGATATAATACAAATATTTATCAGCAAGATGTTGCTGAACAGTTTTTATCAATAGACCACATTGCGCAATATGCAAAACAATTAACCGATGCGCACAAGTGGGGAAGCACAACACATATTAGCGTTGTTGATGCTGAAGGTAATGCAGCAAGTGTCACAACGACACACGGTGAAGGTTCGTCTTATATCATTCCTGGCACGGGAATCATGATGAATAATATTCTAGGAGAAGAAGATTTGAATCCCCACGGATTTCATCAATGGCAAGAAAATGTGCGAATCTCTTCAATGATGGCACCAACAATAGTACTCAAAAACAATCAACCTGAAATTGTTCTTGGTTCGGGAGGTGCCAATCGAATTAGAACCGCAATCTTACAGGTTATTTCTAATATTATTGATTTTAAAATGCCTGTGGAACAAGCAGTAAGTAGTCCTCGCGTTCATTGGGAAAATAATGTTTTTAACATAGAACCAGGCTTTAGTGATTCTGTTATTAAAGCAATCGATAATGATGACGATCAGTTGATTTTATGGAATACAAAAAATATGTTTTTTGGTGGCGTACATACTGTCATGGAGACATCTGAAGGTGTCATTTCGGGCGCGGGTGACGAACGCAGGAATGGCGCGATCGCTCAAATTTAATTGTCAGCTATCTTTGTAAGTTACATAACATTAAATTACTGCATAAATAAAATTTTAGCTCAAGTAAGCCTTTGTAATACTGTAAACATAGATAATTAAGGCGCAGATTTGCCACTAAGTTGCAGATTTTGAGTTTTTTTTACGCATCTTAGCCGAAATAGAAGCAAGTTGGGTTGTAGTCACTGAATGAAAGATAGGCGCTGTAAGTAATAGCGAACGTTGTGATTTGCATGACTATCCACATTGAAGGAGACATATAAAATGCCTCATCATTTGTTTGATGCTGCTAATTTACTGACGCACTCAGCTATTAGCAATCCGCGACAGTTTCTAGAAAAATGTTTTGCCAAGTCTGTTAAAGAAACACCTAGTTATCAACTGCTTTTGTCGATCGTGTTAGCGATTTTAGCACTCGCTAGCGCGACTGTCTATACGCAAGCACCACACATATCTCGTTCTTTAAAAGCCGCAGGTACAAACACTGCGCAAGAACTGCTGTGGATAAATTCTCGATAACAACTTCATTACAACAACAAACTACCAATGATTTACCAATCAAGTACTTTAACAACTCAATCAAAGGTAAAAACTATGACTTTATCTTACCGTGGTTTGAAGTACGAATATCCTACTGTTCGTACTAATAACAATGTTGGTATCACTGCCAAATATCGTGGCATTACCTATCAAAAGCGACCTAATGAACTGAAAAATCAAGTATGCGAACTCAGATATCGTGGTTTAACTTATAAAAGCGTACTTTTCAAGTGAAAACAATCCAGTTATAGGAGGATGCTTGCTAAAAAAAGTTACTACAGGCGATCGCGCGATCGCTAAGTACACTTAAGAGCATTCCTCGTCTCTCTATGTAGTAACTATCCCAGTCTTGTGATTAACAATTACTCCTTACCTATGACCAACTACCAGCCGTCATTAACTTGGGAGTGTTACGATCGCCCTACTTGAGTTTTTCGTAAGCATCGCTAATAATTTTTTCCGTTTCTTCCCAGCCAATACACTTATCTGTTACTGAAACACCATATTTCAAATCTGCTAAATTACTTGGGATCGATTGACTGCCTTCATATAAATTGGATTCCAGCATCATACCTACAATCGCAGTATTGCCCTCCACGATTTGTTGAACAACGTTATTGAAGACTGTCGCTTGTAGTTTATAGTCTTTGTTTGAGTTGCCGTGACTGCAATCAATTACTATTTTTGCTGGTAAGTTGGCTGCTTTTAGTTTTTCTTCAGCTGCTTTGACACTTTCAAAGTCGTAATTCGGCTTACCACCGCCACCTCTCAGAATAATATGCCCGTGAGTATTCCCTTTGGTTTTGAATACACTCACTTGCCCATTATTATTGATTCCTAGAAAATGGTGTGGAACTTCAGCCGACTTTAAGGCATTTAAGGCAACTTCGATACCGCCATCAGTACCATTTTTGAAACCAACAGGCATTGATAAGCCGCTTGCCATTTCGCGATGTGTTTGCGATTCAGTGGTTCGAGCACCAATCGCTGACCAAGCAATCAATTCACTAATATACTGCGGTACAATCGGGTCTAAAGCTTCGGTTGCTGCGGGTAATCCTAGTTCGGCTAAATGAATGAGTAATTTTCGTGCAATTAACAAGCCCTTTTCGATGTGGAACGAGTCATTCATGTCTGGATCGTTGATTAACCCTTTCCAGCCAATGTTTGTACGGGGCTTTTCAAAGTAAACTCGCATGATGAGTAAGAGTTTGTCTTTGACTCGATCCGCAAGTTTTTTCAACTTTTCGGCATACTCTTTCGCTGCTTTGACATCGTGGATTGAGCATGGACCAACGACAATGAATTTGCGGTTGTCGTAGCCTTCTAGAATCGCTTCTATTTCTTTCCTCGCACGCAAGACTGTCTTCTCTGCCGAATGTGTAAGCGGGAGTTTTGCTTTTACTTCCTTCGGAGTCATTAAGATATGTGAATTTTCAATATGCGTGTTGAATAGTTTGTTGTGCATAAGATAAAATCTTTTGTTTGTTCAAAAAAAGTACTCAATATTAAGTTCTGAATTTACGTAAAAACATTACTTATCTTAATCTAAAAAACTATATTTCAGCAGGAATTTTTTAGCAGTAATTGTAGGAATCAACAAGCGATCGCATTTACTAAATTTAGTATTTTCCTTGCTCAATTCTGCACAAAAGCACATACTGTTAAGTTTTTTTATAAAGTTTAAATAAAAAATTACTATCAATAAAATTGATAAATACTGCTTAACGACGGATACTAAATTCAGAAATTCCCTCTGGTTCTTTGTACTCAACAGCAACATCTTCAACGACAGCTGCGCGAGTTCCTTGATGACACCACTGCACCATCTTTTCTACTGCTTCTTTACTTCCTTCAAAAACAGCTTCGACGCGACCATCAGTAAGATTACGTACCCAGCCATTTAGTCCTAGTGCTTGAGCAACATCGCGAGTTGCCATGCGATAGCCAACTCCTTGCACTCTACCAGAAACGAAAACATGAACTTGGATTGGCGCTTGGGGTATTGAGGAATCTAACATCGGCATGAATTGTTACCAGGGGTATGACGTCATAATAAATTCGCCTTTGTCTATCTTAAACAAATTGAAACAAAGGCGATAGGTTGCTTAATGCCACTAATTTAATTTAATCGTCGCGATCGCGGTACTTGTAGTGGCGATCGTCATCGTTGTCATCGTCGCGATCGTCGTCCTTCGATCTACCTTGCGGGAATCCTGGTATGTTTCTAAGAAAGTTGTCTATTTCCATGGTGCTTCTCCCAGAAGAGGGGTTGAAGCGATGAGTTTTGTCATCAGTCTATCATAATTTTTTTACTTACTATCTCCTCCAACAGAGGTAAATAGCAATGAGAAGCATTAATCAAACTGTGCCTAATGCATGACACAACATTTCAGCGATATTCTTGGTCGTAAGAAAATTTGAGTTCAATAAAGAGAACTTATGAATATACCTCCGTTGTTACCACTAAACATTGAAACAATTTGGGCAATTATCAACGATACGATTGACGATGCAACCGTAAATCGACTGGTATGGCACTATTTGGGCTATCGTTATGATGAGACGACAAATACGTGGGATAACACAAACGTTGTAGATGAATGGCGCAATGAATATCCACAACCACCAAACTTTATTGAGAGTCGTCCAGCTACAGTCAAGCTTACTCGTTCAATTCCTCCAGAAAACAAACAGCTTTTAAAAGAGATTGGTTTTTCTGGTTATAAAATTGGCGAGTTTGGACCTCGACAAACTCGCCGTGCAACGATGGCAAATTGGTTATTGAGCTATATGCAACAAACCAACGAAAAACCCTAAAGATTTATTTTGTTGGTATGACTTCTAGAGCATTAATCATTGGTAGCTGAGTGCGAGGTGTAAATTTGATATCTAGTTGACCGTCTTTGACGGTAACATTGACGGTTTTGACCAGGGCAATATTTCTACCATTTGCTTCCGAGTAGATATCAAGATTGGTTAGTTTTGCGTCTTCTACTGCCACATCAAAGACCCGTTGACCTTTTGCTGAGATACCATTATATGTTTCTGCGAAATGGAGTTTAACAAGGTAGTTACCATTAGGAACTGCAAAGGTATAACCCGTTACACCGTAACGTTCAGTTTGATAAATTTTCGCGTTCGATGTATTTGCAATTGGAATATTTCCACGCTCCACAGTTAGACCATTTAGAAAACCTCGATCTGAACCCCATTGACTACCATCAGAAGCAGTAAATCCTGCATTACTTCCTGCTGTAATTCGGATTGGAAAGCTTGATGGTGATGGTTGAATTTGAGATGGATTGCTGTTGCGCTTTTCGTACAACCAATCGCGTGTAAAACTACCATGATATCGAGGACCTTGACGCGGATTCCAGTTGCGATCGAATAACTGTGGATACCAAGGATTATTGCTTGCTACCCAACTTGTCCAACTTAGACCATAATCATCAATAAATTTCTTTAATTCATTTCCGTAGTTGTTTTGATTTCCGAAAACCTCCGTACCCGACATATCTTCATCCCAGCCCCACTCAGTTACGACAACTGGGTAACGCTGCGCTAAGTAGCCGATTTCGTACTCATATTTTTGTCGCGGTGAACTTCCTTGGCGCCCATAAAAGCTAGGGTAAATGTGCGCGACATAAGCCAAATTCGGCGATGCGGGAAACATTGGGTCGTAAAATGGCGCATCCGCAGCTTCACGCATATGCTGGCAGTATTGAGGACCGCAAATTAAGATGATATTTGGTGCGCCAGCGGCGCGAATTGTATTAATCCATGGTTGCGCCAGATTTTTCCAAGTACTCCAAGTCATCCCGCTACTAGCATTGCTAGAGTTTTCATTGAAGATTTCATAGAGAACATTGCCATAGGAACTAAACTTGGGTGCCATGTACTTCCAAAAGGCAAGTGTTTGACTTTGTTTGCTACGGGGATCTTGTACGTAATGCCAATCGATAATGACGTACAATCCTTTAGCAGTTGCATAGTCTACCAAAGGTTTTAAGTACTGATTGAAGTGACGATCTGCCTTTGTTTGGGAAAACGCATCGTTTTCTAACCAGGTATGAGGATGAATTGGAACGCGAACGATTTTGGTGTACCAATTTTTACTCGGATCGGTGAGTAGATCGATAATAAATTTATAGCCAAAATTCTTACTGATATGTTCCGCATCTGTAAGACTAACTCCACGCAATACAACAGTCTTACCTTGAGAGTCTTGGAATCTATTACCTACTACTTTAATACTGGGCGGTGGTGCCGCAATAGCCTTACGGTTTATCTCAGTTAGACCTATTCCACCGACGACTATTATTCCTAACAAAATATTTAGGAAAAAGTGATTTCTTTTCACAGAAGCCAAATGTCTTTTACCTTTCATGCTAAATTTTCACTAAAGCTCAACAACTCATTGATAGAAATGAGCCATACACGTACAGTTCAATTGCTAAATCTCATGAAATTTAGCTTTTTTAGACAATAAAGTCCTACACAAAAATGAGACATTCAAGCTTAATAATGAACTCATCTTTGCCATCAAGACTTTATTTGATTTGGTTTGCTGCTTTAATCAAACTTTACAGCTCTATGTTCTAAATTAAAATAGATATAAATTCTGAAGAGTTCCAGCGTGTTTTTACTGGTTTTTTTTTATTTATGTAATTATACTGAATCAGGTAATTTCACCCAGAAATATATTTTTAAGGCTTTATTGACAGGTGTAAATAAACGCAGTAACAGTCAGTTAGTTTTTTGAAAGGAGTCAATAAGTTGGGCTGCTAAGAACGCTATTGCGAACAAATTGACTGCTAGACAAATAAAGTCCACAGTGCGGCGGACTTTAATTGCTGAACAACTATAATTTATGCAAAAAAAGCATCAAGTTAAATCTAGACTATAGGCTATTAATGCACTCTGGACTATTATTTGTAGGCTTGTTAACTAAGGTACTCACTGGGTAAGAGTTCATCGCTTGTGATGAGTATGGACGTAACAAACCTTGTAATTCTGTTACCTGTGCAGCAGGATTTAACCAAAGCCCGTAGTCTTGAGAATCTAAAATGACTGGCATTCGATCGTGGATCGGACGCATAAGTTCATTAGCTTCTGTTGTCAGAATAGTGCAAGTATTAATTTCCTCTCCGTCTGAAGTTTGCCAATGTTCCCACAAACCAGCGAAACCAAACGGTTGCTTATTTTGAAGCTGAAAGTAGTAGGGTTGTTTTTTCCGTTCTTGACGTTGCCATTCATAAAATCCATCGGCAATGACTAAACAGCGTCGATGACGAAATGCAGCGCGAAATGAGGGTTTTTCACTTACTGTTTCTGAACGGGCATTAATCAAGCGCGATGCAATGTTAGGATCTTTTGCCCATGAGGGAATCAAACCCCAACGCATCATCTGCAACTGGCGTTGCTTTTCAGCAGAGTACAGTACTACAGGTACTAACTGAGTCGGTGCAATGTTATATCTGGGCTCTATTGCTAGTGATGTATCTAGTCCAAATGCTGTAGCGATCGCTTCTGCAGATTGACTCAGGGTATATCTTCCACACATGATTTCACCTGGCTACTGTGACTTAATTATAAAATTTTTGCGATCGCCCGTTTAGGTTAAATTGATTGTGCTGCGATTAGATCTATTCTAAACACTCCTCTTTTTAGATACAGATACCTGCTGTTTACTTATCATTTGAGTTTATTGACCCAGGCTGCGTAGCAATTAGCTGATAAAAGTGGTACACCTCCAGGCAATTCGCCAACTTTCTGTTCTTTAATAATTTCAACAAAATCGCGAATGATTATGGAACTTTGCTGATTAAAAGCCACCACCCACTCATGAATTAACTGAAGTTGTTTTAAGCTTAATATTTGAGTTCCATCTGCGAAAAAAAACTTAGCTGACTGCTTTATTTGAAAATTTTTCAGCCAGTCATCACTTGGGCAAGTACTTTGCCAATTATTAATTGTTAAGATACTACCTAAATAATTTTTACTAAATAAACTAATTTGTGTTAATGCTTCAACAATTTCTTGTTTTGTGATGGTTATTCTTTTAAAACCCATAAGCTGCAATATTTTACGTTTTATTCTCTCACTCTCTGAGAAATCACCTTTGGTAACTATAGTCTGATGCTGGCTAACTAACTTTTCTAGCTGTTCAACAACTTCACGGAGTACGTCTTCTTCCTGATACAGTTTGCTTAAAACATCTAGTATATCTTCTTCTAAATAAACATCGTATAGCAATTTATCTAAAATTGATTTTGAGATAAAACAAATTTCTTTTCGAGCTAAGAGAGAATTCAGTTCTTCTTCAGATTGAAGTAATAGTTTGCGAATGTAGTAGCAAGTATTAAATGGTATTTTGATTGCAGTTTCACTCATTTTTATGAATCAGTTTTTAGTAAGTCTTCTTCAACGAGCTTTGAAAACCAACTTTCGTAGAGGGTTAAAATATAAATTGTTCGAGATTGAATACTGGCTCTCTTTTGTTTTCTACTAGGGTCAAATTTTGTTCAATTAATAAAGCTAGTTGTATTGACTTTAGCATCTCAGTAGCAGAAGAAAAGCGGCGTGCAGGAAGCTTTTGTAATGCTGTTGATAAAATAGAGCGAAGAAGAAAGGGAATAGTGTTGGGAATTTTAACAGGTTGAGCAAGGTGTGCAGACATTAATTCTCCAGGCGAGCCAGAAAAAGGGCGGGAACCTAACAACATTTCATAAAGCACAACTCCTACTGCATACAAATCAGAAGCAGGTAAGAACTGACCGTAAAATTGTTCAGGAGCCATATAGGCTGGCGATCCTAAATTAATTTCTGTGTAACTGTCTTGGCTTAGTCGTGCAATTCCGAAATCAGTAAGACACGCTATCCAACCCGTTTCATTCTGATGTAGTAGTATGTTTTCTGGCTTAATGTCACAGTGAACAACACCATAGTTGTGTGCGTATTCTAAACCAGCAAGAACATCGGCAATTATTTTTAAGCTTTGAACTGTGCTGAGTGAGTTATCTGATTGCATGAGATGCCGCAGACTGCCACCATTCCAATAATCTAATACTAAATAGCGTCCTTTTTCAGTGTGTTCAATCGCTTGGCAAGCAACAATATTAGGATGTTGTAGTTCTGTTAAAAATTTTAACTCGCGAAGAAATTTATGAGTAGACCATCTTTTTTTTTCTAACTCTTTAAGAGCTACTAAATGACCTGTTGGTATATGAACTGCTCTAAAAACTCGCCCAAATTGTCCTTGTCCTAACAAGTCTAAAATTTGATATTGAGAATTCATAGAGCTAGTTCCATCACAAATTATTATTTTTTTAATTTACTGCTGTTGCAAATAATTGTCCTGCAGGAATGCTATTAACAACTTCATTTTGAGTTTCTAATTGATGAAGCTTCTGGCTAAGCGATTTTGCTTTTGTGTAGTTTTCAATATCACCCTTTGCAAAAAATAATTTAGCAGCTGTGCGGAAATCTTTAATCGCTTGCTTTTTATTTGCTAAGCTAGAATAGTTGAGCCCTCGCTTGTAGTAAGCTTCAGTATAATTAGCATCCAGGCGGATTGCTTGAGTATAATCTGCGATCGCAGCTCTTTTTTCTCCTAGCTGTTCGTAGGTTTGTGCGCGCTCGTAGTAAGCTGTAGCAGAATTAGGATTTAGTTGAATATTCTGGTGACAACGCTCAATTTCTCGCAAATAATTGATTGTTTCGGCGAGTTTTATATACTCTTTTGAGAAGTTTTGAATTTCTTCAGGCGTTGCTTTTTGTTGTGGTTCTAAATGGCTCGAAAAACTAATTTCGTTTTTTAATTCTGCGATCTGCTGAGCTAGTTGTTCAACCTTATTTTCAAGATTGCTGCTTTCTTGTCGGAGTTGGTTAAACGTTGTATTATTCTCATTCAAATTGCGACTAAAGCTAACATTTGCTTGCTGCAGTTGTGCGACTTGGCTAGAAATAGAAGCAAACCTTTCCTGGGGAATGGCATTTTGTTCTAATACATGCGTTATGGCTTGTTGGTTCTGCTCGATTGACGCGATTAAAAATTTGCGGTTTGCCCAATTGAGTACAAGAGCCGCTGATAAGGGAAGCGAAGCCAAGATCGCCTGTTGCGAAATAACAGAGGCGATCGCGCCGCCAACCGAACCAATAATCGCAAAGCCTTCAATAGTTTCTAACCAATGATATTTTTTATTCAATGATTTCATTTGTTGCATAATACCTGTTAGAGTAATTATCAAAAATGTTTTATTGCAAAGAATAAGTTGCTTATCCCAAGACAATTTGATTGAGTTTCAAAATTGGATTAAATAATGCAGCTTCTTCAGGAGTCAAGAATTCCTTAACAACTTCAGGCATTACTTCAAATGTTGTTTTACAAGTGCGTTCAAACTTGTAAGATTTTGCAATTGTAGCGTGCCAAAGTAACATACCTTCTCGCAAGCGTTCTCGATCGTCAACTAATAAAGTAGCCGTAGCATACGTGAGTAGTTGAATAATATCTTTTCTCCAAGTAGGTGTAAAATCTCCAGAAGCATTTTGAAACAAAGTAGGATCGATATCGCGCATTTTTGCCTCGACACGATCGAGAATTTCTGTTTCTGCTTTAGTAATTTTTTCGTAGGCACTCAGCCGTAAATTAAAAGACTGAAGATAGTTTTTAATAAATTGTAATTCTTCACTAGTAGCATATCGACCGTCCGTCTCTACACTCAGGCGAGATAATTGTGTCAACATTGATTTTATTTCCTTAGTAATTTTTTGTATTTTATGGTTCGCGAGTTTGTGCTAAGTATTTTTCTGTCGCTGTGCAAGTATCTTGCAACTGAGTAATCATTGAACGGGTAATTAACTTACCAGCTTCAACCAAAACCTTGCCATTGAGAGGATGTAAAATATCTTTCTCGGCACGACGACCGATCAAGGCTTCGATATCATCAATCGCATTAACATAGGTTCCAGAAGGCATTTCGACAACAACACCCTCACCTACCACTAAAGCTTGGCAAGCAAGGCGAGAATTTGGTTGTGCTTGGGTAATGACTTCTAACGTCCGCTTCTCGCGGCGGCTAAGTGGTGACAAGCTTTCCATGCCATTTTTAACGTAGATGTGGCAAGTCGCACACATTCCCCGTCCGCCGCATTCGGGTAATATATCAAGTTCATTCGCCAATAACGCAGACAAAATATTGGCATTGGTTTGCACTGATGTTTCTTGATTGATAGGTTCTAGCTTAATCGTTTTTGCCATGTCTGATTACTCTTTTGGGATGAACTCTAACGCGATATTGTTAGCTATGACATAGCTGCTGCATAATCGTTGCATGGTCTTGTCCTAACCAAGCGGTTACAGGTTTGAGGCGATGCGCTAAGCCTAAGACAAAATAGTTGCAATCAGAGCCTAAAGATTCACAAGCCGTTTGTACGCAGTCAAGTTCGCGCCCTGTTAGTTGACTGAAAAACGCGCTCAGGATACCCGCTTCTACATAACAGATGGGTTGATCGCTTTGCGGTGCTACCGCAGCGAAAGGAGAATTGGTAGTCTTGACAACTAGAAATCCGTACTGATAATAACTTACATCTAAGTCAAATGTTCCCCAGCCGTGAGTTTTCCAGCATTGTTTCAAGCACTGAAGAAACTCTACCATCTCCATTTCCGCTAAAGTTTTGCCGTAATATTCGCTGATTTCTTGAACGAATCGGACGTAAAAATTCTTACCCCACCACCGACCGCAGTTAGCAAGTACAATACCGCTAGCTTGACCAATTTCTTTTTCTAAGCCTAGGTAAATCGCTTTTAGGAAAGTTTCTGGCAAAGCAAGTAGGCGATCGCCTCGACGATTTTCAATTAAACCTGACTCGAAATCACCCTTTATGTATGCGTTTGCAGCAAAATAGTTACTAGGTAGATATTTATCTTTAACTAAATCAGCAACACTAATCATCATTAATTTTGTTGTTGTAAGTTTATCCTGGTAAGTGAGCCAACTTCTCTTGCAAAAGTGTCTTTTTAGCTTGCTCTAAAAAAGGTTTCAGTAAGGCGATTTGCTCGCTAGTGAATAGTTGTTGCAGTTGGCTTTGCAATAGTTCGTAGATTTTATTTTCAATAGGTTGTAATTGGTGGGCTTGGATTAAATTTGTCAGCCATTCTAAAAGTCTATGCTGTAAAAAACTTGGATCGTTTAACAACATTGCAATAGCACAGGAGCGAACAATTAGCAACCAATTTTTCAGTCCGCGTTCTAAACGTTCTTGTTTCTCTTGAGATAGCTCGCTTGATAGTCGATCGGCAATTGCTTGAAAAATATCTACTTCGCGATCGCGCAATATTTCGTAAACTTCTAATCGCGACTCTAGCGACGATACATGCTTTTTAAAATCGGTAATTTCTGCCAAACTTAGATATTTTGCTTCAGCTTGATAAAGCAAGTTTTGGAGTTCTAAAGTCATAGATACTATGTTTTTCTAAAATAATTCAGTTAAAGATAATGTCGGTGCTACCTCAAATACAGTCATCGATTTTGGCGCTAACCATTGTGGTAATGCACCAATTTCTGTTTTGCCTTCCCAGGAGATAAATTGCATAAAGTCACCAACTTTTTGCGTAAACCACAAATTTGGTTGGTCTAACACGTTTTGGCGTACGGATTGACCTTCCCAATTGCACGTGCTAAAGAAACTATTTACTGATAAGCATTGCCAATGCTGTTGAGATTGCGTGCTTTGCGATCGCGCAATGATTTGACCTTCCCAATTACTTGCAACAAAAAAATTCTCTACAGATAAGCACTGCCAAGCAGATAGCAAACAGTAGCGATCGTCTTGCTTGACATCTTCTAACAATTCACCTTCCCAGTTGTGCGAGCGAAAAAAATCTTCAACTGAGAAACATAGTCGGAAACTCTGATTTCTCATCCTAAAAGCTCCCCATGACGCAATCGCTTCTCAATATCTCTTGCTGTTGCACCTTCGTTTTGCCAAAAAGTTGCAGCATCAATTCGATCTCGTGTCCCTAAAAGAAATTTGCAATAAGTTTCTCCCATCGAGTAACACTGAATTTCAATGCAATTGAGAGGTTTTTTGACAACATGGCCAAAGAATCCAGCGAATAAACCAGCATAAACGTGACATACTGGTTTTCCAACATCACCTAATGTTCTAGCCACTGCAGAATCAAAAATATTCACAAACATAAATCCATTTTTATGCTCGCTCATATCTACTTCCCAGTTCCCCCATCCCTGAGCAGTAAAGGGCCACCACCAAGCCTCTAACATGAACATCGAATTAGCTTCGAGGATATTTTTTTGGTACTCTTTTTCAAACCACTTCTGGAAAAACTGAGCATCTTGATTACCCCATTCGTAACCAATGTTGTACATGACAACAGTAGACGCATTGCCAACTTCTTCTTCTAAGCCTTCAATTAGACCAATGATAAAATCTTCACTCGCAAAAAGATTTCGTCCCTCATTCCAATCTGTCACAACACCCGCGTCAGTTTGAAAATAGAAAAAATCTTCAAATTTAAAGTGAGCGTGTTTTTCAACATATTTCTGCTTGAGGGGATGTTGAACTAACTTCTCAAGCTGGCTGCTGTTAGTCATTAGCACTTGATCTGCTGTGACAATCATTTATATAGATACTCCATTCCCAATGTTAGATAATCTGCTGCTTTTTTATCTGAAAACAATAAAGTTATTCTTCAAAAACACAACTTAGCGTGCAATAACTTACCTAATTTTTAGATATGTTTCAGCATTCAGACATCGATATTCCTACTAAGTTTTATTTGAATATTTACTCAATTTATGAATCTTTAAGTGTTTTTACGTAGACAATTAATTGGTAAAAAATAGAGACTAAAATAATAAATATAGATTTATTTTTTTGTATAAAAATGATGGTATAATTTTTATACAATTAAGTTAATTACTTTCGATTTGTACTATTTTTTTTGACGAGATGTGAAATCAGACTATTTTCTTCTTTAATGAATAAATGCTTTGGCGGTTGGGATTTAATTGCTCGCGGATATTTTGTTTGCATAGCTGTTGATGACAACCCATAAAAATAGGGTAAGTTATGACTTACCCTAAAAGCAGCATTATTGCCTTGTATTTAAGGTTGTATTCGGCTTCCTGGACCTACTACACCAATTTTGTGTCGGTAGGATAACTCAGCACCGAACCATCCAGAAACACTTGTGAGCGTACCGACAATCAGCGATAGAACCAATCCCCAAGGGAGGATAGCCGTTTCGTAGTTATCCCAACGTAAATACAAGTTAATAGCCGTCAATATGAGTAGGGAGACATTAATAATCATATGTGCCCAACCAGCGCTACGTTTGCGGACGCGCTCAATCTGCAGAAAGTCACTCATACCGATAACTGCAGCAATTAGTCCAGTAGCCAACCCTACAACAATTAACCAAAATGAAGCCCTTGCCCAAAAAGGATCGTTAGTGAGCCAGTAAACTGCGTCAGTCACCAAAGCTCCTGCTAAAGATCCTATGGGAAAAATGACGCTGAGCGGATGTAATGGGTGTCCGGCGATCGCAACGGTACTTGGTACACCAGGGTCGCGATATTCGCGCTCGTCGCTTTCTATAACTGGTGGAATATTGGGATACGGTGTTCCCCGTGTTTGCTGTGTATCCATATGTTCTCCTGCTCAAGATAGTAGAGATCCAGGGTCAGATGACAGAGATAACTCTGAGGCTCTACGATGTCCTAATTATATTGACTCTTGCTATAAGTGTTGTTTATTCTCATCGACAATTTCAACCCGAAGGAATTTGCTCAACATAGGCTTCTGCCTGGAAAATTATCTTGCCTGCTTCAATTTGTAAATTGTTAATTTTTAACGTCATTCCTTGCAAATCAAAGTTACTTAAATTTAAGATTTCGCTTGTTTCTGCGATTAATGCTTGCGTGAGTTCGGGTGAAAGTTCCTCGTTGTCGCCATATTCGACGTTTTCCAATGTCACTGTTTGTCCGCTAGCACTGACATGCGGTACAGCCGAGAATGCAACTTGATGTGTTTCGCCTGTTTCTCGCAATAGCACGCTAGCGTTGAGCGCTACTTTGCCTTCTCCTGGTAGACGGAAATCGACTTGTTGAGCATCAATAGTGACAGGTTGACCATTTACGCGGATCTGCTGCTGTTGCAATTGCTGACGTACGTAATCTGAGTTAAATGCGCGGTTGATATCTGCTTCGGTTAAAACAGCGCGAACACTTGCTTCAGTTGGTTTTGTGAGTTCAATTTTACCTAACGCCACACTCAGCGGATTGATCGCAACAGTATTCATGTGCATGTCAAGTTCTTCTACACGCAAATCACCTTGCATGACCAAGCCATCGCCATCAATCGTTACAGAATCAACTTCTCCTTGAATTAGCTTTAGTGGGTCAGTTTTGATATCTACATCTAAGTTTTCCACTTCATCAAGCTGGCTAGCTAGTCCAATTTCTGCTACTTTGTTGAGTGCTTCCTCACCTAATCCCGGCTGCTGGTCGAACATTACTAATATTTTCCTTGGTTAAGAGCTTTTTTCTTTCGTAAATCTAACGATTTGCTCTTCGGCTTGTATCTGTCAACTGGTGGAGGAAACGTTCTAATACTTTGTATTCGCTGATGCAGCGGTGGTTATTCAGTTAATTTTTATTTTAAAGTTCTGCTTGCGCTCAATCAGTCATAAGGAGGATGAATCGCTAATTTGGGTTATGCGAAGCTCTAGTTTGTTGCAACTAATTCTCGTTTAAATTAGAGTAGTCGGAGAAATATATAGTATGGCAACTACACTTAATGAAACACAACTTCAGGCGATCGCAAGCAGACTAGCTACTTTAAAAGCAATTCAAAATTTAATCATTAGCAACGAGCAAACCTTAAGCTCTGCCATTAGCGATACAGATATTCGCGATCGCCTACAAGACATGCTCAAAGACGATCAAAAAAATCTTCAAGTTATCGAAAATAGTATTGCCAAACTTGGTATTTCGGCGGACGCTCCCGAAAAAGTTCACAAGCTCGTTGAGACTGTGCAAAACCTGATGGCGGGTAATGAACTATCGCTCTACGAAAAAGTGTTTGAACACGAAAAATTAAAACACCAGCAAGCGATGACAGGTCTTTTGATTCACAAAGCCGCGCAAGTCGTTGGCGAAGACCTCGAAGAAGCGATCGGGCCGCTAAATCAAGTCAATTTTGAGAATAGAGCGCATCAAGAGCAACTCAAAGGGGTTTTAGAAATATTAAGTACTCGCGAACTCGTAGGACGCGATCCCGATCAAGGTGTTTGGGGAAGGGTTCAAGATGCAGTATCTGCGTTGAGAGGCGTCTTTGGTAGTGCAGTCAGCTAAAATAACAGAGCATTTACAACGCTGTTGGTAGAGAAAAGTTACAACTGCTCAAATATTCGTTTTCAGCATGAACCGCAAGATAGGTTTTAAGTCTTGCTCAATCTAGCTTAATAACTCTTAACTTTAGCCTTTATCATTGATAAACGCGTGTTTTTCAAACATGAAAGTCAACGATAAAGGCTTGCTTCTTTTGGATTATTCTTAACAAATATTGTTGTTATAAGACAGAGCAGTTAATCAGTCATAAGAAAGAGGAACTAGCTAAAGAAGCATAGATATATTCAAAGTTAAGAACACTGGTTATGCATAAAAGAGAGGAAACTTAATAATGCCGGTAACGCTAGATGATACAAAGCGCGCTGCGCTTGGTAGCAAAATGGCAGATTTTAAAGCCGTTCAAGAGTTATTAATTTTTAGCGAACAACAACTATTATCAGAAGTAGACGATGCTGAGGGTAAAAAAGACCTGCAAAGCATGCTAGAGTCTGACCAAAAAAATCTCGGTATCATCGAAACTGCATATGTTCAATATGGAGTAAAGGGAGAACCAAAGCAAACAGCACAGCAGTTTGTCGAAACTGTTAAGGAATTGATGCAAGGTTCTGAACTGAGCACGTACGAGAAGGTTGCGCAGCTCGAACTTCTCAAGCATAAGCAGTTCATGACAGGAGATATTATTCACAAAGCAGCACAAGTTATTGGTGCGGATGTGCAAGCTGCGATCGCACCCATCAACACCGTCAACTTTGAAAATCGCGGTCATCAAGAGCAATTAAAGCCACTGCTTGAACGACTCGGTGTTCGTGAAATCACTGGACAAACCCCAGATCAGGGTTTCTTCGCACGTATCCAAGACGCAGCAGCAGCAGCTACAGGAGTTATTGGTAGCGTGCTTACCCAAGGTTCTGACAAAAAAGACATGAACATTCAGGATATTATCAGAATGGATCATGCTAAAGTCAATACCTTGTATACAGAAATGGGTGCAACTGACGATCCGCAAAAGATTCAAGAATACTTCGGTCAAATGTATAAGGATCTATTAGTTCACGCCCAAGCCGAAGAAGAAGTTGTTTACCCAGCAGTTCGTCCTTACTATGGTGAAAATGACACTCAAGAATTGTATGACGAACAAGCCGAAATGAAGCGAATGTTGGATCAAATCAAGGCGCTAGATCCTTCATCTTCCGAATTCAAAGACAAAGTTAAGCAATTGATGGATATTGTAGGCGATCACATTCGTCAAGAAGAAAGCACAATGTTTGCTGCGATTCGCAATAACTTTAGCGACGAACAAAGCGAACAGCTCGCTACAAAATTTAAAGAAGCTAAGAGCAAGTTGCAAGACCAAATGGCAGCTAGTTAATGAAGTAATTAGTTTGCAATTTAGTTAGGGTAAACCCCCACCACTATTTGTGGTGGGTTTCTTTATTAAGGTCTCAATTGTTATGGATATTATTGATTTAATTAAACAAGAACAGCAAAAAATAATGAATTTATTAGTAGAAATTTGTCAAGCAGATATTCAAAGAAGATATACTCTTTTCAATGAAATTAGCCAAGCAGTCGATCTCCTTGCAGAAGTGAAGCAACGCTTCTATTCTTTAGTGCAGCAACAATGCCCAGATATTATTGAACAAATTACAATAACTGAAGATGAATATGAGCGCCTGAAGTCACTGATTACAGAACTAGAGTTGCTGAGTCCTGCAACAAAAGAATTTGAGCAAAAAGTTTATGAAGTACAAAAATTAGCAAGCCTTTACATTCACGAAGAAGAGAAAGTGATAGAAAAGTCTAGCAAGCACTTAACAAACACGCAACGGCAACAGTTAGCACAGGATACTCAAAAATAAAAAAATAAATAAAATAAAAAAAGCCCGCTTTTGCGGACTCATATTAGATAGCGCTTACTGCCTGACTAACCATTAACAATGGTGCCACCGTTGGGATGCAAAACTTGTCCTGAAATATAAGATGAGTCATTAGCCGCAAGAAATACATAACACGAGGCGACTTCTTCCGGTTGACCTGCACGCCCCATCGGAACTTGTTTTCCAAATTCTGCTACTTTGTCTTCTGGGAACGTTGCTGGAATTAGCGGCGTCCAAATCGGACCTGGTGCGACAGCATTAACGCGAATTCCTTTTTTCACCAAGCTTTGAGACAGCGATCGCGTAAACGCAACAATCGCGCCTTTAGTTGAAGAGTAATCAATTAACTGCTGATTACCTTGATATGCAGTCACAGAAGTTGTGTTAATGATTGTGCTACCTTCTTTGAGATACTTCAACGCTGCTTTGGTGAGGTAGAACATCGAAAAAATATTTGTGCGAAATGTCCGTTCTAACTGTTCTGCACTAATGTCCTCAATACTTTCTTGGGGATGCTGTTCCGCTGCATTGTTCACCAAAATATCCAGCTTACCGAACTCTTGTACAACTTGTTCGACCGCCTGCTTGCAAAAACTTTCGTCGCCAATATCGCCAGCGATCGTTGTCGCTTTACGTCCTTTTTCTTCTACTAAACGCTTTGTTTCCTTTGCATCGTCATGTTCGTTGAGGTACATAATCGCGACATCAGCACCTTCTTTGGCAAAGGCGATCGCCACCGCACGCCCAATTCCACTATCACCACCAGTGATAACGGCGACTTTACCTAATAATTTACCGCTACCTTGATGCTGGGGATCGTCCGCCTTTGGCTTCGGCGTCATTTCCGATTCAAGCCCAGGCTGTTGGTCTTGCTCTTGTGGCGGTTGCAACGATTGTTCTTCTGGCATGATAACTATTCTCCTGTAATGAATTGCATAAAACAGGCTTGGTTTTGTTTTACTGAGTAATACTCTTAGATGACGTTGCGTTGGTACCTGTTATATGAATTCCTCAACAATTTTTTGAGCAACGCGACGATCACCTCTAGCACTAAGTTATCTATCACTTTCTTTGACTTTATCGATCTAGAGATGGAAAGCAGAATTGATAAGTGTCAGCCTTAAGAGGTAGAGAAGACTAACTTTTACTTCGATTTCGGGACGCTGACATCATATACCAATAGCAGTTAGCTTTTTCTGTTACAAAGCAATCAGCACCAGCAACTTTCTTGCAGCACTAAACCTTGCGTATTTATACTCGTGAAATTTGAGTAAATTACCAATAAATTGGCTTTATCAGTAAATACAATCATTTTGATAATAGTGTGACTAATCTTACTGTTTCTTAAGAAGTATTTCGTACACAATACAAACCAGAGTAAGATCGCTGTAGTTAAGATCTGTAGGCTGGGGCGATGCAAACGTTAGATCATTCATTAATAGAAACGCAACATATTGAAGTATTCAAACAGCTACAATCTCAGTTACGCGATCGCTGGGCAACTATCGAATTATTTGACCAAAGTGATGCCGATATTTTGGTTATTCCTTCGCTGAGTGTAGACCAACGCGAACTCCTCAAAATACCAGGTTGTCATCACTACGAAGAGCGTTTGCTGTTTTCTTTAATTCGCCTCCAAAACCCTCGTACCCGCCTCATTTACGTCACTTCGCAGCCGATACACCCAAGCGTGATTGACTACTACTTGCAGCTTTTACCAGGAATTCCTTTTTCCCACGCCCGCGATCGCCTGTTGCTCCTTTCCACTTACGATTCCTCACTCAAACCCCTCACGCAAAAAATTCTCGAACGCCCGCGTCTCATTCAACGAATACGTCAAGCGATCGACCTCAAAAACGCATACATGATCTGCTACAACTCCTCTTTTCTAGAAAGCGAGTTATCCGTACGCATTGGAGTTCCTTTGTACGCGTGCGATCCCCAGCTATCGATTTGGGGAACAAAAAGTGGTAGTCGGCAAATCTTTGCCGAGAGTGGCGTACCGCATCCTGATGGAAGTGGTAGCGTATGGAATGCTCAAGACTTAGCCGTTGAAGCCGTAAATTTGTGGGAACGCAAACCCGAAATCAAACGCCTCGTCGTCAAACTCAACGAAGGAATTTCAGGTGAAGCAAATGCTTTACTAGACTTAAGACCGATTCATCACTTAGCGCCTGGCAAAAGTGCAACCCGCGAACAACGCATCGAAGCAATTACGCAGCGCTTTGAAACAATGAGTTTTCAAGCCACGTCCGAAAATTGGGCAAATTTTTCGACGCGGATTCCCGAATTAGGTGCAATTGTCGAAGAATTTATTGAAGGAGACATCAAGCGATCGCCCAGTGTTCAAGGTCGAATTACTCCTAGTGGTGAAGTGGAAATTCTCTCAACACACGACCAAATCTTGGGCGGTCCTGACGGTCAAATTTATCTTGGTTGTCGCTTTCCTGCGGACGAAGCATATCGCATGCGTCTGCAAGAATTAGGAATAAAAGTTGGCAGAAAATTAGCTGAAAAAGGTGCTTTAGAACGTTTTGGCGTTGATTTTATCGCCGTACAACACCCCGACCGTAGTGGAGTACAACATTGGGATTTGCAAGCCATTGAAATTAATCTACGCAAGGGTGGAACGACGCATCCATTCATGACATTAAAACTACTAACCAATGGACGTTATCATCCAGCAACCGGAATGTTTTATAGCCCACATGGTCGTCCGAAATATTACATTGCTACCGATAATTTGCAAAAAGAGCGCTATCGCGGTTTACTTCCCAGCGATTTAATGGATATCATTGCTTATCATCGGCTACATTTTGATACTGGAACCGAAACAGGCACAGTTTTTCATCTTATGGGTTGCCTCTCAGAGTTCGGTAAACTTGGATTAACAAGTATCGGCGATTCGCCACAGCAAGCTGAAGAAATTTATAACAAAGTTGTGAAAATTCTCGATGAAGAAACACGCCATAATGCTCACAATCCTACTTGGGAGTTAGACGCTTGTGGACCGATTATTTGGAATGGTGCAACTTAAGTAGCAATAAATAGCGTTTTATATCTAAAGGAAGTACCTGCCTAAGAAACCTCTAAGCAATGATAATGATAGTGCCAAGGTCTAATCAAACCTGATCTTTTATCAGATATAAACCTGGCTAGACAAATATGATTCTACCAGGAGTTAGTAATGACAAATAATATCAAAGAACAAATTACAAACGACCTCAAACAAGCGAAAGAAGCAGGGCAGTTAAAAGCATCTCGAATTCGTGAAATTGTCCAAAATGCTGTATCGCAAGTTACCGACGAATTTAAATCAGGCTCGACTGAAATTCGTTCGCTTGTCAAAGATGCTGTCGCCGCCGTCGTCGAAAATGTTCAGCAACAAGGAGAAGAGCTTAAAGAAAATATTACAGCCTCTATCGAAGGCGCGATCGATGGCGTAACTAGCTTAAGACGCAAAGCAAACGCCAAAACTCATGCTGAAGTGCGAGAACTGCAAGCAAAGCTTGATTCGGAAGAAGAAGAATTGCAACAGGAAATCGAAAGACTTTTAGGAGATATTGAAGAAACTGGAAAAGATACTTCACCTAATATTAGAGCAGCGATCGAATCGGCAATTAGCACGCTAAAAAATAGCGAGGAAGCCGCACTTCTGCAAAAGCGTTACGCACAACTCCAAGCGCAACTAGCAATTTTGCGCGCTAATCTAGCGGCGCGTTACGGTGGAAGATACGAAGATGTGAAAGAGTATCTCGATGATGCAAAAAATTGGTACAATAAAACCCGCACTCAAGCAGAACCTATTGCTGAACAAGTAGAACAAAAGCGATCGCTCTTAGAGGAAAAAATGGGCGATGCAGGAGTTGCACTCGCTAAAAAAGAAAGACAAATCAAGCGAATTCTCAGCGAGTTATTGCAAACAGCAACTGATTATTTACGAGACAAAAAGCCACCCACAACGTAATGCAACGTAATTGATTCGTAAAGTGTCTGCGCTTCCTAAAACTCTTTAATAGAGGCGCAGTATTTTGTGTGTATAGGAGAATAAATAACCGTACTGCATACAGAGTACGGTTTTATTAATTTATGCACTTAGACGATTGTGGTAGCTGCATGCAGCTTCACCTTCACCTATCATTAATACACTTGCTTATTCACTCGTTCTTCATGCTTGACGATTATCCAAAGAGCGTGAATACTCCCTGGAAGCCAACCTAAGAGAGTTAGCACAATATTAATCAAAAAAGCTGTGCTAATTCCCTCTGTTAAAAAGACTCCTAAAGGAGGGAGAATAATAGCTGTAGCAATTCGTAGTAGTTTCATATCGTTACTCTTAAGTTTTCCTCGAACTACCTTTAATATCCTCTTGTATTTAGAAGTTTCTTACCTCCACCTAAGGAATTATTACATTTTAATTTTGAATTAATGTATCAAATTTCTTTTGTTGTTGAATTTTCAGTTACTTTATAGTAAACCTTTTCCACAAAAATCTGGCTCTGCTTCGCCGCTTGGTTTACTCAATCTTTATCGCTCCAAAAATATATCGAGCTGGATTTTCTCCTTGGCTTACAAGGATATATAAATTCCTGAAACGATGGGCTATGACTTAATTTCTGTGTTAGTTGTAGTTGTTGTAATCCCTAAATTTCTTTCAGCAAAATATTTACTCAAAAAGGTGTTAACAAACGATAGAATAACTGGACCTAGAAGCGCTCCTACAATGCTATGTACAGCAAAACCTGGAACGAACACTGCTGCCAACCAAAAGCACAAACCGTTAACGACTACTGAGGATAGCCCTAAAGTGAGGTAGTTGAGTGGTAGAGCCAGTTTGTTCAGTGCTGGTTTAACCGATGAATTCGTTATTCCAATTGCTAAAGCAGCTATTAAAGCGGCTGGGAAAGTTGCAATATCAACACCTGGAACAACAATATCAACAACGAGTAGGCTAAGAGCAGTTGCTAGTAGTGTAAAAAAAGCTGCGGTCATAGTACTGTATTCTCCTGAATTTGTTACTCTAAATTTCAGAGAGAGTGTAACATTTATAATTATCTTTGCTAGTGGGCGATCGCACCTCTCCAAGAAGATAGATCTATTGAAGGAAAAAGTTCGTTACTCAGTTTCAAGTTTTATATTACGCTTACGTATCTGCTCTTTAAAAATGCGATAGAAGAATAATGGATTTCCTATGATGTAGCGCTTCCACAAGCGATGTGGTTCAACGACTAAACGCATTAGCCATTCTAAGCCACAGTCAGTCATCCATTTTGGACCGCGATACACTGTACCAGTATAAAAATCAAGACAAGCCCCCAAGGGTAAAAAAACGCGGGCATTAATGCGTTCTAGATTATTCAATATCCATTGTTCCTGTAGTGGCATACCAAAGCCAACAAAAAGAACTCCTGGGTTAAATTTATTGATCAGTTGAATAACACGTTCGTTTTCAGCGCCAGTTTTTTCAAAATAACCATGATGTCCTTGTACTTGTAAATTAGGTGCAGCCGAGGTTAGCTGAGTCATCGCTTTTTCAACTACACCAGGTTTACCAGCAAGTAAAAATAAAGATACGTTATGTTGCTCGCACGCTAGCCCTAAATTTTCTATGTAGTCAGGACAGGTCATGCGATGCGTAGAGTTTACATCATAACCAAGCATTTTGGCTCCTAGTAAAACACCAAAGCCATCGCAAAATATTAAATCCGAATTATTAATAAAATTTCTATACCAATCAAGCTCATACGCCAGATTCATTGCTTTAATATTTACGTTGCTAATTATTGTTTTTCGATTGCTTTTTGCGGCTTCAATAACATAATTTATGAGTTGATAAACATTAATTTTATGAAATTTTATTCCAAGAATATTGACTTCATCAAACTTATTCATGTTCCACCTTCACATCTAGAATAAGAATTGGCAGTCATTTGAAGTTATAGATACAAATACTAAATAAATTTCTAGAACTTATTTTAGATATAAGAAATACAAAAGGCTTACTGGTAGCATTCCTCGTTGCTCTTACATACTAAATCTTTTTTTGAATTGAGAGATGTACAATACTGTAATTCATCATTGCGTTACAAGCTGCTCATTAATAATTGGCGAAATTCTTCAGCAAATAGTTGTTGCTACGTCAAATGTAGTGATTTTCGCGAATCCATATCTTGATTATGCGGTAGTGTGATGTAACAACAACTCATAGTTGTGTAGAATCGAGAAAGCCTGCATATTCTGGTCGTCGTGTCGCAGTTGGTTCAGCGTGCAATTTACTGCATTAACCCAAATTGCCCGCATCCTTATCCTAAGATTTGGGGAAGCAAGTTTTGCGATCGCTGTGGTGCACCGCTACAGTTAAGAGATCGCTATGTGCCTCTGCAGCAGTTAGGCGCAGGTGGATTTGCCACGATATACACGGTTTGGGACTTGCAGTTGCAGACGCAAAAAGTACTAAAGGTATTGGTAGACCCCTCTCCGAAAGCATTAGAACTATTCGAGCAAGAAGCCGCTGTTCTTCAGCACTTACACCACCCAGGTGTTCCTAAAGTAGAACCTGATGGCTATTTTCAAGTTACTGTCAAGGGGTCTCAATCGATTTCCTTACCATGTTTGGTAATGGAGAAAATTAATGGTCAGACTTTGCAAGAAGTTTTAGAGAAGTACCCGCAAGGCTGTCCAGAAGAATGGGTATTAGCTTGGCTCAAGCAAGCTACGGAGATTTTACACGAGTTGCACGCTCGCCAGATTATCCATCGCGACATCAAACCATCGAATCTCATGTTGCGAGAAGCAACAGGACAACTTGTTTTAATTGATTTTGGGGGAGCCAAGCAGATTGCCGCAACATCACGTTTAGCAGACCACTCAACGCGACTATTTACTTCGGGTTATAGCCCACCCGAACAAATAGCTGGCGGTGTTGTCGGACCAGCCGCCGATTTTTATGCGTTGGGGCGGACAATGATTGAAATGCTCACGGGTAAATACATCTCGGATTTACAAGATCCAATGACAGGACAATTGCAGTGGCGTCGCTTTGCGCAAGTTAGTCCTGCACTTGCTGATTTACTTGACGATATGGTGCAAGAGGATGTCCGCCGTAGACCAGCAAACGCTAAAAGCATTCAAGAACGGCTAGCAAAAGCGCAAAAACCCTTACGATGGCTATTTTTATTTAAACTCCTACTTAATAGCTGGAACAGTTCGCGAATTGTATTTCGTTCCTTAACGGTGGGGCTATCGAAAACAACGGTTGTTGTCCTCAAAGCGATCGCACACGCACTACGCGCTACTTGGGATACGATTTGGGAAATGCTATTAAGTGCCAGTGGAGCTTGTATCGCAACGCTCATCGGCTTTGTTTTAGCATACTGGTCGCCACTGGGAAATGCTTTTGCTCGTTTTTTGTCACAACAGCTTTTTTTAGCCGTAGAAGCAGATATTCTCTTATTTGCCATTGTTGGTATGGGAACAGCCTGGGGACTCACAGCGGCTGGCGGATATGGTCAGCGACGGCGATATTTGATCGCTGCACTTATGGGGTTATTTGGCTATAGCTTAAGTTGGTTAGTATGGCAGTTGATTCTTGGGAATACGGGAGATTCTGGAATTGCAGCGTCAATTGCGCTCGCTGTTGCTTTTCTCACCTTAGGTTTAGGTTTACCCAGCCATTATTTAGTTCACGCAGGAGTTGCGGCGGGAGGTTGTGCAGCGGTGTTTTTACTCCTCAATAGCTTGAATATTTATCCACCTGGATTTTGGCACTTCCCTATTATCACTTCACCGAGTTGGTTAGATTTAGCCACTGCGATCGCTTTCTTTGCTACTTTAGGTTTGCTTCTCGGTTTTTGGTTAGGTATCAGCTACTACATTATTGTTCCTATACTACGCTTTTTAGGTTGGCGCTAATAGTTATACTCTTCAATTTAAGGTTAATACAAAGTGCCTTTGGCTAAATAATTCAGAATATTCGTATTATTACGCTTTACTAGTCGCCCTTCACCTTTACTGACTATTTTTGCGATCGCTCAGCAACTGGATCTGCTATTGCTGACATCTATTGTAGTTGCGGTCTCCATTATCTTCTGCGTGTTTAGGCAAAAGTTTAAGGCGTATTAAAACTCCCATTAAATCATTTCCTGCACCACGGACAACTCTGCTGGATACTTGCACTTGAATTGCAATCGCGATAGTTTTTGTTGAAAATAAACAGTTCTAAACCTGGATATAGCTTGATGTAAAGATAGTTTTCAGGCGAGCGCAGCTACAAGTGGACAATGTTTCTAGCTATCGTTGATGAGTCAAGAATATTAAACTTTGCGCGCGAATACTGACAAAAGGCAATCGCCTTCATCGCTCGCTGGACTTCACCATATCGCCCTGGTGTAATTTTTATCCTACACAGCAAGTTATCGTAATTTTATCAACAAGTCCACGCAAGTAAACTTTGTTATTCTAGCCGCGAATCTCTTCCTCAGGTTATGCGTAACAAATAAAACATCGGTCAAGGAAACCTGAACTTTACCTTATTTTTCTTATGTGTAAGGTTAATTACCCTGTACTGGTAATCGCTAACGCTACAAAATCTTCACCTTATTTAAAGATTTGGTGTAGTGGAACCGATCGATTTAGTTTGCGTCAAACAGTTTGAGCTATAAATTTAACACAGCACCCTTCCAAATTACACTTAAATTAGTTAGGTTAGTTAGTTACGCAATGAAACTCACTCTTTTTTCCGTCGCTATTTTATTAACTCCCATGTGGTTCGCCGCTGCAGCACAAGCGTACAGTCCCCAGGACTTGGAGCAACTCAAGCAAACTAGGGCGTGTCCTCGATGCGACCTCAGTGATGCACCCCTAAGTCAACTAAATTTAAGTGGCGCTAACCTCCGAGGCGCTAATCTCACTCGTGCTAATTTATCGCAAAGTAATCTTACAGGAGCTGACCTCAGTGGTGCAAATTTGGATGTTGCCGATCTACGTGGTGCTAACTTAACCAATGCTACGTTAACTGGAGTTAATCTCAGAACGGCAAATCTAGAAAATGCGAACTTAACTTTTGCCGGTTTCATTGCTGCTAATCTAGAAGGAGCGAGTCTCCGAGGTGCAAGAATGTTAATTACTAACTTCCGAGGCGCAAAGTTTAGACTCACAACCATGCCTAACGGCGTCGTTACACCCGATCGCCGTTATTGGTAAAGAAGGTCTCAGTATATATACTGAGATTATGTATACAAAAAAGCAAGAAAATATAAACTTCCTGTTATTGCGTTTCCAAGTTCGGGATTAATGAGCGAAGAACAGACTTGGTGACGCAATGAAAATTCTACAATTAGTAACAATTTCAACGGCAGCTATCTCGCTGGTAACAGGGTTTACTCCTGCAATCGTTGCTCAAGATGCTGATTATGTTTGTTACATGACGACCAAATCAGGTCGGACCCTAGATTTGTCTGCATCTGTGTGTAAGCTGGACGCATCGACTCAATTAGCAAAAGCAACAAGTGGCGTAGGAAGCGATCGCGCTTTTATTGCAGACTACAAGCGCGCCGTCATGAGCTATCCCCAACTTCGAGATAAATTATTGGCAAGCGTCGAGCGATCGCCTGAAGCAAGTATCATGCAGGCAAAAAGTATATGCGACGAGCTGGAAGTCGGGCTGACATTAGAAGATATCATCTACCATCGCACTGAAGGCACTACGAATACAGTAGATACTGTGAATTCATCAGTAATTGCCACTTTAGCGACAAAACACTACTGTCCTCAATTTAGTAGTCCATCATCAGCACCTCGGTAGTCGGTCTATGCTTGTATGAGCATACTTACAGATAAATTATTACTTGAACGATTCTTTATCATGGGGGAATAGGTAATTACGAATTACTGCATCGATGCTCAGCCGCATAAAAGAGTTAGCAACTGAACTAGCACCCCGTCTGATTGAAATTCGCCGCCATATTCACATTCATCCAGAATTGAGTGGTCAAGAGTATCAAACAGCTGCTTTCGTTGCTGGAGTTTTATCATCTTTTGGAATTCACGTACAAGAAGGCGTAGGAAAAACCGGCGTTGTCGGAGAGGTGCAAGGAGGTGGTCGCGATCCTCGCTTACTCGCAATTCGTACGGATATGGATGCTTTGCCAATACAAGAGCGTACTGGTTTGGAATATGCTTCGCGGACACCAGGGATTATGCACGCTTGCGGTCATGACGTCCACACGACAGTCGGACTAGGTACTGCGATGGTTTTATCGCGCATCGCTGAAGAATTGCCAGGCAATACCCGATTTTTGTTTCAACCAGCCGAAGAAATCGCCCAAGGTGCTAACTGGATGGTAGCTGATGGGGTAATGGAAGGCGTTTCGGCAATTTTTTCACTTCATGTTTTTCCTTCGATTCCTGCGGGTTCAGTGGGAATACGCTATGGAGCCTTGACCGCTGCGGCGGATGAGTTGGAAATCATTATTATTGGCGAATCAGGACACGGCGCGCGACCGCATGAAGCTATTGATGCGATTTGGATTGCCGCGCAAGTCATAACAACTCTACAACAAGCTATCAGCCGCACGCAAAACCCATTACACCCGATTGTCTTAACGATTGGTCAAATTCAAGGTGGCAGAGCGCCGAATGTGATTGCAGATCAAGTAAAGTTACTAGGAACCGTGCGATCGCTCCATCCTGAAACCCGCGCTAAACTTCCGCATTGGATTTCGCAGATGGTTGCGAATGTTTGCCAAAGCTACGGCGCGCGGTGTGAAGTGAAATATAATCTCGGCGTGCCAGGCGTGAATAATGATTTGTCACTCGCACAACTGATGCAGACTGCGGCGGAAGAAGCCTGGGGAAGCGATCGCGTGCAAATTTTACCTGAACCATCGTTGGGTGCAGAAGACTTTTCGGTTTATCTCGAAAAAGCGCCTGGTGTGATGTTTCGTTTAGGCGTAGGCTACCCAGACCGCAGTGTGAATTACCCACTACACCATCCACAATTTGAAGTAGACGAAACAGCAATAGTTACTGGAGTGGTCACCCTAGCATACACTGCCTGGAAGTATTGGCAACACAACAATGGCTTTTCTGAAGATTAACCGAGGAAAGATAGAGGGTAGAAGGAGAAGGGTAATAATTGTATTTTTACTCTACCTTCACGGTTGTAAGCTCCTAAATTTATTGCAAAAATATGAGTTTTGAGACGCGCAATGCTAAAAGTGCTGAGAATAAGGCATTGCCGCGATCGCACAATTTCTGACTTCTAAGCGCCGTCTTCCACAAGAAGGATGCTGCTTTTCTGTGCAATTGGTAATCTATCAATCATTGAGTAGATAACGACGAATCAGCTATGCCATCAAATACACCATTGCAAGGCACCGATTTAGTAGACTGTGCCAGAGCTAATGCTAAGCAAGGAATCGAGACTGCGGCTTATCAATGCGGCTATGGTGAAGATGTGAATGCATTTGCGAAAGCACTCAAAACCGCTTGCGAGCAAATGAATCTCCAAGTTAAGGAATTGAGCGAACTCATCGACGAGCAAGAAATGCCTTTACAGTTAGGAGGTGAAGTTGTTGCTCCTGATACGCCATCTGAGCTATGAACAACTTCTAGATTTGCAAAATGACGCGAGCTAAGTTGAAGTAAATCAAGACACCCAGTACATCCACCGCCGTCGTAATAAAAGGTGCAGACATCAAGGCGGGGTCTAAGCCCAGTAAGCGAAACAAAAACGGTAATGCTGAACCCGAAACTGAAGCCAGAACCGAGATAGCGACTAAACTTATCCCAACCGCGATCGCGACTAACCAACTTCCTTGCAAAAAGTAGCTCCAAACAGTAGTAATGCTCCCTAGCATTGTCCCTAGTAAAGCTCCGGCGATCGCTTCGCGTACTATGACTTGCAACGATCCTAAGGTTTTAATTTCATCGGTATTCATTCCTCGGATAACCACAGTAGAAGACTGCGCGCCAACATTTCCACCTGTACCAGTTAGCAAGGGAATAAAAGCCGCTAGCGTGACTACTTTTTGTAAAATTTCTTCTTCAGACCTGATAATCGTTCCAGTAACGGTGTTGGTTAAAAGTAGTACAAACAACCAAACTACGCGCTTGCGGGCAACGGTCAGTAAATCAGTTTGAAAATAATTGTCTCCCCCTGATTGAACGCCGCCGCCCAATGCATAAATATCTTCTGTAGTTTCTTGCTCTAAGATGTCAATTACGTCGTCAACTGTTACAATTCCTACAAGACGCTGTTCGCGATCGACGACAGGCACCGCTAAAAAGTCATAGCGTTGAATTAACCTCGCTACTTCTTCCTGGTCGGTATCAGTATAAACAAACACAACTTCACGCGTCATAATTTCGCCAATCGTTTGCTGCGGCTGTGCGGTGACGAGTTCTCGTAGCGACAAAATTCCAGTTAAGCGCCGCGCAGCATCGGTGACATAAAGATAGTAGATTGTCTCAGTCGCATTTGCTAGAAGGCGAATTCGCTCTAGGGCTTGCGTGGCAGTAAAGTTTTCTTTTAGCGAAATGAGTTCAGGTGTCATGATCCGCCCAGCCGTACCCGCTTCATAACCCAATAGCTGAGCAGTAGCTTGACGTTCTTCAGGACTCAGTTGTTCTAAAAGGCGAGTCACGAATTTTGCCGGTAATTCATCAAACAACTTGGCGCGATCGTCGGGTGACATTTTATCGACAATATCAAGAACCTCTTGACTTTTAAATTCCACAATGAGTGCTTCTTGAACACCAGAGTCAAGATATTCATAAACTTCGATCGCTTCACTTTTTGATAGCAAACGAAAGGCGATCGCCTGCATCGCTTTTGGTAAGCCTTCAATTGCTTCTGCGATATCTGCAGGTTGTACAGGTTCTAAAATAGCTTTGGCTTGCTGCAAATCTCCTTGTTCGAGGAGCGATCGCAGTTGATTTTGTATTAACTCGCGCAGGGAAGTGCGCGAGACATCCTGAAATAATGATAAGTTGTTAGTTTCAGTCAAAGCTTACCGTCCTGAACCCGAAAGTGCAAAATTCGCTGTTTTTAGTCTATAGTGATGCAGGCAAATTTCCGAAAATGGATTAGCCTGGATTTTTTTACATCGAGCAAGCTAGAAAGTCGTCAGTACTCTGCTATACGATGGTGGAACCTGCGACGATGACTGCATAAACGCGGTCTTTAGGCTTCTACCTCCTCATCCTTTAAGTGTTGTCTTAACTTAAGACTCTCTTAAAGCAGGTGCAAAGTTATTTAACTTCTAATATTCCTAACTCCGCGAAGCGGTAAGGTGCGGCTTTTGCGGTGGAATGTTAAGTAAACACCGAACCGCTACTGGCGATCGCTTACTTTTACAATAACTTTAGAGCGGTCAAGTCCAAGCTCTTACGACATTGGTAAATCAATGTTTTATCTGCCAGTATCGCTGTTACTGTTTCTCGTCTTACTGCTATTACTGCCATTTTTGTGGTTCACCCTAGCAGTGGACGTCGTTCGGCTAGCAGTAGCCAAGTTAGGCTTTGCACCCGACGTAGCAGTTATGTTGTTAGCTGCTGTGATCGTTGGCAGCACAATCAATATTCCACTTTACAAAGTTGAAGCGCCGCAACCAACAGCAGATAATTTAACCGAATTATGGTTGCGCGAGTATTGGGGTATTCCCCTCAAGCGAATGAAACGCTCTACTGTCGTTGCGATTAATGTAGGAGGCGGTGTCATTCCCGTGGGATTAGCACTGTATCAATTTACACAAGGCGATACCTTGGCAATCGTGCTAGTGACAGCGATCGTCACGGTTGTCAGTTACTACGCAGCCAGAGTCGTCCCAGGAATTGGCATTCAAATGAATCCTTTAGTCGCGCCTTTGACGGCGGCATTATCTGCAATGGTATTGGCAACAGCCCACGCTGCACCTGTAGCTTTTGCAGGTGGAATTTTGGGAACTTTGATTGGCGCTGACCTACTTCACCTCAAAGATATTCAATCAATGAGTTCGGGTGTTTTAAGTATTGGTGGCGCAGGAGTATTTGATGGTATTACTTTGTGCGGTTTATTTGCCTTACTCTTGACCTAAGTTAAAGGTCAAGAATCCAAGGTCAGAGGTCGGGGCTAGCTGAGCGATAACCATAGTTACAAATACAAGGCGTCTTCTTCATAGACTTCCTATCTGACCTTTGATCTCTAACTTCTTTTCATATTAGGAGAAGCTATAAACAATGCCTGTCGAAACAAACAATAACAAACGCTCAAAAAAGCCGCCACAAGTACGGCAATTTGGCGGCAGCTTACTGATTTTATTTACGATACTATTGCTGCTAAATTTTATTGTGCCGAGCTTTGGTCCGCGTTTACCACAAGTGCCTTATAGCGATTTTATTGCACAAGTCGAAGCAGATAAAGTCGATCGGGCAATTGTTGGTAGCGATCGCATCGAGTTTGCCCTCAAACCTGAAACAGAAGAAGGGACAAGTCAAGTTTTCACCACAACACCAGTTGCGATTGACTTAGATCTTCCTAAAATTCTCCGCGACCATAATGTCAAATTTACGGCTCCAGCACCGAATAATAATGGTTGGATTGGCACAATTTTAAGTTGGGTAATACCGCCATTAATCTTCTTTGGTATCTGGGGATTTTTAATTAACCGTCAAGGTGGTGGTCCAGCGGCATTAACGGTTGGTAAAAGTAAAGCGCGTATCTACTCCGAAGGAACTACCGGAGTTAAATTCAGCGATGTCGCCGGCGTCGAAGAAGCTAAGCAGGAAGTTCAAGAAATTGTTGATTTCCTCAAAAACGCGGGCAAATATACTCGACTAGGAGCAAAAATTCCCAAAGGAGTCCTACTTGTTGGACCTCCAGGAACAGGAAAAACTCTACTCGCCAAAGCGATCGCTGGTGAAGCAGGTGTTCCTTTCTTTAGCATTTCCGGTTCGGAATTTATCGAGTTATTTGTCGGTGTCGGTGCTGCACGCGTCCGCGATTTGTTTGAACAAGCGAAGCAACAAGCACCTTGTATCGTCTTCATTGACGAGTTAGATGCTTTGGGTAAATCGCGGGGCGGTGCTAACGGCTTTGTTGGCGGTAACGACGAACGCGAACAAACGCTAAACCAACTCCTGACCGAAATGGATGGTTTCGACGCAAATACCGGCGTCATCATCATCGCTGCGACAAACCGTCCCGAAGTGCTAGACCCTGCGTTACGCCGTCCTGGTAGATTTGACCGTCAAGTGGTTGTCGATCGCCCTGATAAAGTCGGTCGCGAAGCGATTCTCAAAGTTCATGCACGAAATGTGAAGTTAGCAGATGATGTCGATCTTCTAACCATTGCAGGACGTACCCCAGGATTTGCCGGAGCAGATTTAGCAAACTTAGTCAACGAAGCTGCTCTTCTCGCCGCCCGCCAAAATCGCGAAGCTGTGTCGATGAGTGACTTTAACGAAGCAATCGAGCGTGTCGTGGCTGGTTTAGAAAGGCGATCGCGCGTTCTCAATGAAAATGAGAAAAAGACGGTTGCTTATCATGAAGTTGGTCATGCGATTATCGGTGCTTTGATGCCTGGTGCGGGTAAAGTCGAGAAAATCTCAGTGGTTCCTCGCGGTGTGGGTGCATTAGGCTACACTGTGCAAATGCCCGAAGAAGACCGCTTTTTAATGATTGAAGATGAGTTACGCGGGCGGATTGCAACGCTACTTGGCGGACGCTCTGCTGAAGAACTGATTTTTGGTAAAGTGTCTACAGGTGCGAGTGATGACATTCAAAAAGCGACTGATTTAGCCGAACGCGCTGTCACGCTCTACGGCATGAGTGATGAGTTAGGTCCAGTTGCTTTTGAGAAGATCCAACAAGAGTTTCTTGGCGGTTTTAGCAACCCGCGTCGTTCGGTTAGCCCCAAAGTTGCGGAAGATATTGACCGCGAAGTTAAAGAAATTGTTGATGGAGCGCATCACATTGCTTTAAGCATTTTGGCTCAAAACCGTGACTTGTTGGAGGAAACCGCACAGATATTATTGCAGCAAGAAATCCTCGAAGGCGAACAACTGCGCGAACAATTGAAAAAAGTGCAAGCACCAGCCGAGTTAGATGAGTGGCTGCGTAGTGGGAAGTTATCTCCTGACAAGCCTTTGATGCAATCAGTTTTGGTGTAAGTGAGACTGAAAAATTCAGGCGATCGCTACTTAAGGGAAGGGCGATCGCTTTTTTTTGTCAATGCGTTGTAGCAGAGGTCAGAGTTAAACTTTCCTCAGCGAAGTCATTATGAGCTTATACAAGGTCAGGACTTACGCAAGAGCATAGAAAAATGAACCACAAAGGATACATAGACGCGCCAGTGGCTTCCCGCAGGGTAGGACGCGAAGGAAACGCTGTCTTGCGTTCAATCTTCTGTGTCTAACCGCCGAATTCTCCGCTGTAATTCAATTTCTTGCGAACTACAAATTGTTTCTAGATCGGCGACTCGCTGTTCTAAATTCTTGATACTATTTGCCAAATTGTTGCTTGCGTCGTTATCTGAGCTACGCCAAACGGCAATTGTACCAATAGCTGCACCCATCACTACCGCTAATGGCAGAATTGGACCGCTTCTAGTCACAGGTACTAACAAAATGCAGATTGCAAGCATACCTGTCGCAAACCCCCAAATTTTGCCGGTAGCCAAAACGCGGATATCTGTCTCGGAGTTCCTTGCCATAAAGTAGTAAATTTTACATTGATAAATATGATTCGATGTACTTCTGCTTTCAGTATGAATCTTGAGCTAGCAAGACCCGATCGAAATTCACTCTATCTTTAGATTAATCTCTTTAGATAGATGACCTAGATAAATAAAGTTTTCAAAATAGCATTTATAAGTAAAATTAATAAATGTGCAGAGTTATTCTGCTTTTTTTGAATACAGCATAGCGGGCTTTCAGCCTAGTGGTACTAAACTTTAGCTCAGGCAAAGACGACAAGCGATCGCTTTAAGTTGCTGGTCGCAGTAACAACTAATTTTGAACTGCTTGAGTCTTAGGGCTTTGGGAAATAATAATCATTTTCAAAAAGAAAATTGAGCCCACTATTTAGCTGTATTGCAACATTGTTGCGAACGAAAAGAAGAGTTGAGGGGGCTTTTAAGCTGCAATTATGTCGCCTGGTGTATTAATTCTAATCGCGATGCTCGGCATCGGCCTACTGCTGTTTCTGGTAATGGGTTTAAGGGTACAAGCCTTTGTAGCTCTACTCTTAAGTAGTTTATTCGTTGCGGTTGCAGCAGGGATACCGTTAAACGAGATTGCCAGCACAATTCAAGAAGGTATGGGGAACACCCTCGGCTTTATTGCAATTGTGGTTGGTCTGGGTACGATGTTCGGCGAGATGCTACGCGTGTCTGGCGGCGCGGAACAATTAGCAAACACTTTAGTAAGACGCTTTGGACAAGACCGCGCGCAATGGGCGTTAGGCTTGACAGGATTTTTAGTCGCGATTCCTGTCTTTTTTGATGTTGGTTTAATTATTCTGATTCCGCTGGTCTACAGCTTGGCGCAACGAACAGGGAAATCGTTGCTGTATTATGCAATTCCCTTAACCGCAGGGTTAGCAATCACTCACAGCTATATTCCACCCACGCCAGGTCCTGTGGCGGTTGCTTCATTAATTAATGCGGATCTGGGTTGGGTAATTTTGTTTGGCGCGATCGCTGGTTTACCCGCGATGGTCGTCGGTGGCGTTTTCTTTGGTAAGTATATCGGTGGGAAAATTCACGTGAAAGTGCCAGAGTACATGATCATTGACGCACCAGAAAAGGAAGTGGCAAAAGAGCCACCGGCATTTGGTACGATCGTTGCCATTATTGCGATTCCACTTTTACTGATTTTGCTCAATACTGTTTCTGGAATTTTGCTACCAGAAGGTAATTTTGTTCGTAATTTACTTGGATTTTTAGGACACCCATTTACCGCGTTACTCCTCGCGGCGCTGGCTTCATTTTATTTGTTAGGAACTCGACGCGGTTATACACAAGACGAAATTCAAACCATCGCGACAAAATCACTCGAACCAGTAGGATTGATTATTTTAGTCACAGGTGCGGGTGGTGTTTTTGGCAGAGTTTTAGTAACGAGTGGCGTTGGTGATGCATTAGCCGGTGTTATGGCTGCATCAAACTTACCGATCATTCTCCTTGCGTTTCTGATTGCGACTGCGGTACGAGTTTCGCAAGGTTCGGCGACGGTATCAATGGTAACAGCCGCAGGCATTATGGCACCCGCAATTGAAGCAGGGAATTATTCTGCACCAATGGGTGGGTTAATTACAATTGCGATCGCATCCGGTGCAACCGTACTTTCTCATGTCAACGATTCAGGTTTCTGGTTAGTCAGCCGTTATCTGGGATTATCCGAGAAAAACACGCTACGTTCTTGGACAGTGATGGAGACGATCATTGGTTTGGTGGGCTTTTTGATCGTGTTTGTGATTGGCTTTTTTGTGTAACTAGGTAGCGAATGGGTGATAGGTAATAGGTCATAAACATTCTTTAAGTGAACCAATTACCAATTACCTGTTACCAATTTGTTGACGTTGATTTTCACCCACCGACTAACCACTAAATCTATGAGCCAAACTTACTTTCTCGGTGTCGATCTTGGCACCACGAGTACAAAAGCGATTGTTTTTTCGGCTTCGGGTGCCATTAAAGGGATGGGCAATCGGGGATATAAAATTATTGTCCCCAAACCCACTTGGGCAGAACAAGACCCTGAAGCAATTTTTTCTGCGGTAATTTGTGCAGTGCGCGATGCAGTAAATGCGGCAGAAATCTCAAAATCGGCGATCGCCGCCTTGGGGTTTAGCGCAGCAACACATAGTTTAATCGCCGTTGATGCCAAAAACTATCCATTAACAAATGCCATTATTTGGGCAGACAATCGCAGTATTCATCAGACAGAATTCCTCAAGCAACAAGATCAAAAACACGATCTTTACTTGCGTACCGGAAGCCCGATTCATCCTGTTTCCGTCGTCACAAAATTGATGTGGATGCGCGAATCGAACCCAGATGTTTTTGCGAAAGCTGCTAAGTTTATCTCGATTAAAGAGTACGTTTTCTATCAATTATTCGAGCGCTACGTGATTGATTATTCGATCGCATCAGCGACAGGGTTACTCAATTTAAAGCAGCTTGATTGGGATGCAGAAGCACTGCAAATTGCCGGAATTCGGTCAGAACAATTGAGTGAACTCGTTTCACCAACGCACGTTTTACGCGGGATGAAAACACGTCATGCAGAAGTCATGTGCATTGCACCCGATACACCCGTTGTCATTGGGGCAAATGATGGTGTTTTAGCAAATTTAGGAGTAGGAGCGATTGCGCGGGGCGAGGTTGCAATTACGATTGGTACGAGTGGTGCGGTGCGCACGGTTGTAGATACACCACTTACGGATGAGAAAGAAAGAACGTTTTGTTACGCTTTAACGGAAAAACACTGGGTCATTGGTGGACCTACAAATAACGGTGGAATTGTTTTACGGTGGTTTCGCGACAACTTTTGCGCGCCAGAAGTTGAAAAAGCAAAGCGCTTGGGGGTAGATCCGTACGACTTGATGATTGAAAGCGCAATGGAAGTTTCTCCAGGGGCTGAGGGGTTGCTGTGTTTACCGTATTTATCAGGCGAACGCGCCCCGCATTGGAATGCGAAAACACGCGGTTTATTTTTTGGTGTGGGATTACATCACGGGCGATCGCATTTTGTCCGCGCGATTATGGAAGGGATTTTATTTAACGTTTACAGCGTTAATGTCGCTTTACAAGAACTCACTGGAGATATTAAAGAAATTCGCGCTTCGGGTGGTTTTGCGCGTTCGAGGGAATGGCGACAAATGATGGCAGATTTGTTTGGCATTGAGGTATTAATGCCAGAGGTTTATGAAGGAAGCGGATTTGGTGCAGCAGTATTAGCAATGTATAGTGTGGGTGCGATCGCCGACCTCACTGACGTGCAAAAATTAATTCGCATTACCTATCGTCATAAACCCAACGCACATTTAGCTAGTACCTATCACCATCTATTCTCGCTGTACGAACGCTTGTATCAAAATCTGGAACGTGAGTTTGATGCGATCGCAGATTACCAAAGCCAGGCAATTAAGAGAGATTAGAGATTATTAAGTGTAAAGTAGCGATAGAATAAAAACGCTAAGTATCAGGATCAATCGCCAATTCGCGCAGTTTTGCAGCTAACCTTTCAGCTTTTTGCTGTCGTTCTTCCTCGACGACTTCTGCTGACGTGAAAAACTGTAATTGCTGACTCCACAATCTACCCTGTGCATCGAATTGTAGCGGTTGATAGATTTCATCAGCGATATGAAATCCTGCAAATTCTAGCGTCTCTGGGTCAAACCAGAAATAGTCTAGTATACGTAAAATATCTTGACATAGACGACAATATCTTCATCTTCCCATGTTTCTGGAATCAAATCTTTGGCAAGCGACGTAGCAATACAAATGGGGTGACAAGGTTCTTGCTATGAGTTTATGGTAACTGGATAAAACTAATAGAATCCACAGTTATGGCTACCCAGCTAGCGAGACGCGCCTTTTTGTCGTTGAGTGTAGGAACAACTACCTTCTTTCTTAGCAATAAATGGCTGCAACCTGTGTCAGCCAAGCCGACAGCATTTGTGATGCGGTCAAATCAAGTGCAGTTGCATAATGGCGTGACTTTGAACTATGTTGAGAATCAACCGTCTTTTCCAGATTCAGACACAATTATTTTTTTGCATGGATACACAGACTCTTGGCGATCGTTTGAACGCAACTTGCCACTGTTATCCAATAAGTTTCGCATATTAGCAATTGACCAGCGCGGTCATGGTAACTCTTCACGTCCTTCCTGCTGTTACACGCAAGCCGACTTTGCTGCGGATATTGATGCGTTTATGACTGCTATGAAAATCGAAAAAGCAACTCTTGTTGGTCATTCGATGGGCGGTTTTATTGCGCACAAAGTTGCAGTAGACTATCCACAACGCGTTCAGCGCTTAGTACTCATTGGTGCAGCCCCTAGCGCCGTAAAAAATCCAGTACTTAAAGAACTTAATGATACTGTTCAAGCGTTAGTTGAGCCGATTGATCCTAATTTTGTCCGCGAATTTCAAGCGAGTACCTTTTATAAACCGATTCCACCTGCATTTCTAGACACTGCGGTTGCTGAAAGTTTGAAAGTGCCACTAATGGTTTGGAAACAAGCTTTAGCAGGGCTGATTGTCGAAGATCACGCTATGCGATTAGACCAAATTGCAGCACCTACATTAATTTTATGGGGCGATCGCGATGATATTGTAACGTTACAAGAGCAACAAGCCCTACAAACGCAAATTCCCAATGCAACGCTAAAAATCTACCGCGAAACAGGACATGGTTTACACGTTGAATCTCCGCAACGATTTGTCCGCGATTTGTATCGTTTTATGCGGCGATCGCAGTCAGTTGTTAAACATGATTGAAACTACCTTGCTCTAGCCAAATTTGAATGATGTAAGTCTTAATTGTTCAAACATTTGCAATTGCAATTAGCTTATGCATACCTACTTTTGAAGCGCTTTAGCAAAAGCTTAGTGTTTTCTACTTCTCTTTGAAATTCTTCTTGTTTCTCTAGCTGAATTTTGCTACCAGCTTGCTCGAATATCTTTTGTAATGCCTTGTCTAAATCAGTTTGCAATTGAGTCATTGTATCGAGTATTCTTTGATTGATTTCCTGGTGAGGATTAGGCATATCTATCCTTTGATTTTCACTTTGTTTACCTTTTTGACATAAATGATAATTTGTTAGTGCATTCATTATGATGTCCTTATGTTTATAGTGATAATTAAAGCTAATTTAGCGTTGACTCCTCTGCACCTGAAGCTGCCTATCTGTAACAACTTCAAAGTGAAACGGTATTAAACTAAGGGCTTGCTTCTAGTGCTGGTTATAGGATTACAACTAGATTCAACCTTGCCATAGTCGAGCTTAATGATCCGGTCTGCCAGATGAAAATAACGGTCGTCATGAGTAATCACTAAAACTGTTTTGCCGCGTTCTTTTAGCTTAATAAGAATCTCTTTGTAAAAGAGTTCGCGAAAAAATGGATCTTGGTCGGAAGCCCATTCATCGAATAAATAAATCGGACGATCTTCTAAATAAGCTGTTAGTAAAGCAAGGCGCTTTCGCTGTCCTTGAGAAAGGCGGGTTGTCGAAAGAATACCATTTTTTACTTGTACTTTGTGGTCTAACTGCAATTGCTTGAGATAGCTTTCAACTTCGCGATCTAAACCTGCACGATTAAATCCTAAATAGCGATCGAAAAGATAGAAATCAGAAAAAATGACCGAGAAATGCTGGCGATACCACTCGCGGTTTTGTGCTGAAATTGGTACTTGATTAAGATATATTGAGCCACTTTGAGGTGTATACAATCCTGCAATAAGTTTGGCAAGCGTTGATTTACCACTGCCATTGCCACCCACAATATATGTAATCTCTCCTGGTTGGAAGGATAAACTGATTGGACCCAGAAGAAAGCCTCTTTCTACAAAATCTGCATGATGACGATGGGGAGGACGCATCTCATTTGCTTCGCCATCCGGTTGATACATATAAGTCACGTCATCGAGTTCGAGTAGACAGTGATGATTAATATTGTCAAAATCAACAGTATCAAATTCAGCTTGATGGGCTAACGACAGTTTCATTCTTACAATTTTCTGTAAAGCAATATTGCCTTGCGCGAGATCGGGTAATCGCTTCAAGAGGTTTTGCATTGGGATGGCAATAAAGGTACTTGTCAGAACATAAGTAGATAGCATTGGTACTGGAAGGTAAATAAACCAAGGCAAGATAAAAACAATAAACGCCAAACTAGCAAACTGAGAAAATTGCCCTAACCCGTTGGCGATCGCAAAACTTTTCATAGCACTACTGTTTTTCCGGCGGAGTTTTGCGGCACTTTCCTGCAAATTCTTTGCTAAAAAATCTTCTCGCCTTGACTTGTGCAGTTTTAGTTCTTTAATCCCTGTCGTCGCTGCTTGAAAATGCTTGAACAAATTATCATCTTCTTCACGGGCTGCTGCGAAGAGATGCCGCGCTTTACCAAGTCTTGTCTGAGTACACCAAATAGCAATCGACGTGAAGGCGATCGCTAACACAAATATCGTATTTGATAACCAAGCTAAGTAAACTAAGCAGCCAATAATTGTAGCAAGGTCAATGCAGAGGTTAGGAATAGTAGAAACTGCGTGCGAAAGGACTCGAACATCGTCTGTAAGTGTGGCAAGTAAGCGGTGTTCTCCAAGTTTTTCTAGTAGATGCTGTAGAGGAGAAGATAAGATATTTTGACTTAATCTTAATCGCAGCTGGTAGATTGCATTTTGTGAAAGATGAATGAGCATAAATTGCGAGACAATGCTCGTAACCAGCGTAAAAAGAGCCAAGGCAGCAAAATAAAGCAATGCATTAGGAAGTGAGGCTTGATTGACCGCGCGGTTAATCAGTGAAACGAGCATCGCATTGCCACCACCACTCATTAAACCTGCAATCGTTGCAATCAAAATATTCCGCTGTAATTGCATAAAAGTACAATAGCCTACCTCAGTAAACTCTACTCGAGTGAACTGCCTAATCCTTCCTTGTAACTCAACACAATATTTGAGTTAACTTACTGAAACAGCTGAGAGTAGGTAGGTTCTAGCTTCTAGACTTGTCAATACACTTTTCGGCAATCAAAGTATCCTAATTAAGCAATCAGATTATCCTGGATCAGCAAATACAACGGCACATAGATCAGGTGTATTTTAGAGATTATTTTTCTATTTTTGGAATTGAGCAGAAAGTTTCAGTTCATTTCCAACAAAGAGAAAGCGATGAACATTTTGTGGAAAAACTTACTAATTAAAACAGTCCTTTGGATCTTTGTAGAAATCATTCTAACGCTGCTAGGACTTGACAATGTTGCTGACTACAGCGAGTTTGTCTTTAATCGAGATGAGATCGCGGCAAGCTACATTCAGCCAGCCATTCATCTGAATTCCTTTGTTTTATAAAAAATAAATCAAATTGATGTATCGAGAAATTCAAATTGACTCTTTTGGTGAAAAGGCAATTGGTAGACTTAAGAGAAACCTTAAAAAAATAATTAATTGCTATTGTTCCTCCTTAGTTTGTCGTAGTGTTTGACGTGGATGGATTGACTAAATTTTATTCATAATTATTGGTTTAATTCTTGTTCGCTATAAAAACTAAATGTGTTAGGGAATTGATTCTGTGATGACGAGAAGCTGGTGTGATTGGCGTTGGCAGTTGAAGTTAGTAGGTTGCGTTGCGTTTGTTGGGGCAGTAGCAGGAGGAGGCGATCGCTAAATATCTAATATCTCAAGCAACGCCATCGTTCATGACTTACTATCCTATCGTCCTAGTAGATAGTGGGGTTTTAATTGCATACTACAGCGCTCAGGACAAGTACCACCAGTTTGTACAACGCTTTTATGAAAATTGCACGTCGAAGCTGGTAACGACACAACCCATTTGTACAGAGGTAATGTGGCTGCTTAACTCTGATTGGCGTACGCAAAACGAGTTTCTTCTAGATATCGCTAAAAGACTCTACAAGTGCAAGCATCTGTTGCCTCAAGATTTTTCGCGGATTGCTCAACTCAATGCTCAATATTCAGATTTACCAAGAGATTTTGCAGATTTATCCTTAATTGCTATTTCAGAACGTTTAGACATTGCAGCGATCGCTACTTTGGATAGTGATTTTGACATTTACCGCTGCTATCGCAAGCAGCCATTTGAGCGAGTCATGGAAATATAATTTCAGCCGTATAGCAGAGGTCAGCGTTAAACTTCCCTTAGGAAAATTATTATGAGCTTCTATAACCTCCTAACTCTTGACTAGAACTATATCTCCATGAGGTGGGTTTGCAATCCGAACTGGCAACCTATCTATAACCATAACTTAGTGTTTGCTGCCTGAGTAAAAGCCTTCAAAACCAGTAGGTCATAATGCTACCATTTCACCTCAAAGTTACTACAAATGGGCAGCAGAGGAGAAATAATTTGTAGTTTTTATCTAGTGAAATGATAGCGACAAATAAGTCATGACTTCAGCTAAATCATGACCCATAACAATAGCAATTCAAATCATTATCCACTCTTCTATAACTTCTAAAAGTTCTTTTCGACAAGCTTCTAACATTTTACCCGTTGCTCATACACCAGGTGCGCTAGGAATCCCATAAAACCTTTATTATTTTTTATAATTTCATAATGTGCAAATTCCATCGCTTTTTGTAGATATTCTGTGAATACTCTTGAATCGTCTATCACCTCTAGCAAGAATTAATTACACTAGTGCATATCGTAACCAAACAAATTCGGGTCAACGTCTTGCAGATTCAAATCGTCCAAACCATACTCCGCCCAGCGTCTTTCCACCATAGCAGCAACATCAGGGTCGGACTCTAATACCGCACCCCACTCGTGTTCAGTTTCTGGAGGAATTTTCGTTGTTGCATCAATTCCCATGCGTCCGCCTAAACCAATTTTCTCACTGGCAAAATCTAACGAATCAAATGGCGTATTTGGTAATATAAACACATCGCGCGTCGGGTCAACTTTAGAACTAATTGCCCAAACAACTTGGCGCGGATCGCGGATATTGATATCTTTATCGACGACAATAACAAACTTGGTGTAAGTAAATTGCGGTAACGCACTCCAAAACGCTAATGCTGCGCGTCTTGCTTGTCCAGGGTAAGCTTTATCAATGGAAATAATTGCCGCTTTGTAACTCAAAGCTTCCATTGGTAAGAAGAAATCGACAATTTCCGAAACTTGTTGGCGTAGTATTGGGGTGTATATGCGGTTGAGGGCGATCGCCATCATGGCTTCTTCTTTCGGCGGACGTCCGCTAAATGTAGTTAAATAAATCGGGTCTTTACGATGGGTCATGCACTGAAAGCGAATCAGCGGTGAATCTTCCACGCCACCGTAGTAACCCATGTGATCGCCAAAAGGACCATCAGGTAACACTTCCCCTGGTGTAATTGTGCCTTCTAAGACGAATTCTGAGTCAGCAGGGACTTCTAAATCAACCGTTTTACACTTGGCTAGCTGTACCCCTGAACCGCCGTAAAGCCCTGCAAATAGCCATTCCGATAAATCGACAGGAATTGGTGTGGCGGCTGCCATAATAATCAGCGGATCGACACCAAGCGCGATCGCCACTTCTAATTTTTTCCCCTTTTCAGCAGCTTTGCGCAGATGTCTCGCCCCACCGCGTACAGACAACCAGTGAACGGTCATGGTATTTTTTGATTGCAATTGCAGGCGATAAACTCCAACATTCGGAGTTCCTGTTTCACAATCTTTGGTAATCACAAGCCCTAACGTAATGATTTTCCCCGCATCACCTGGATAAGGACGAATTAAGGGGAGCGTGTTTAAATCTAAGTCGTCGCCTTGAAACACAACTTGCTGACACGCAGGAAAAAAGTCGCGCCCTGGTTTGGCTTTGACGACATCGAATAACAGTTTGCCAAATTCTACGGCTTGTCCAATTTTCTTAGGCGGTTTGGGCTGTTGTAGCATACCGAGTTTTTTTCCCAAGGTTTCGAGTTCTTGGGGAGTTTCCATATTCATCGCCCAGCAGATGCGTTCTACGGTTCCCATAAGATTGATGGCGACGGGATAGGCTGCACCTTTGACGTTTTCAAAGAGTAAGCCAGGACCTCCCTGCTGTAACATGCGATTAGCAATTTCGGCGATTTCTAAATCGGGGTCAACTTTAGCAGTGATGCGTCGCAGTTGTCCGCGTTGTTCGAGGAGTTTGATGAATCCGCGTAAGTCTCGTGCCATAGTGTTTGTAGATTTGTGAAGCTTTTTTCATTATCACAGGTGTTTGTGGAGGGTGGGGAACGAACCACCAAGGCACAAAGAACACAAAGGTGGATTTTAATGAGGATGAAGATTTGACTGTACTAAAGATTATTTGACTTCAAAATATCTGATAGAGAACCTTCCGCGCGTGGAAAGACAAAGATAAAGCGATCGCACCTCAATAAACACTCACCTACAAGTGGCACAATCGAACATATAGAGCAGTTGATTTATAATGCCGTCTCCTCCTGTTTACACTCAGCAGCCTTGGTCAGAAACCTATAGTGAAATCATCGATGTTCGTTCGGAGGGAGAATTCGCCGAAGATCATATTCCTGGCGCGATTAATTTACCTGTATTAAATAATGAAGAACGTGCCGAAGTGGGGACGATATACAAACAAGTATCCCCTTTCACGGCGCGTAAAATTGGTGCAGCACTCGTTTACAAAAACCTTTCGCGACATCTGCGCGAACACTTTGCTGATAAAGAAAAAGACTATCGCCCTTTAGTTTACTGCTGGCGTGGTGGACAGCGTTCTAACAGCATGGCTTGGGTACTCGGACAAATTGGTTGGCGCGTAACTGTGATTGAAGGCGGCTACAAAACTTACCGCGCTTATGTTCGCGAACAACTAGAGAGATTGCCACTAAATTTTACTTATCTAATTCTCTGCGGTAAGACTGGTAGCGGAAAAACTCATATATTACGCCAAATGCAACAGCGTGGTGCGCAAGTTCTCGATTTAGAACGTTTGGCAAATCATCGCGGTTCACTGTTAGGTGAAGAATGGGACGATAAGCCGCTAGCACAGCCTTCGCAAAAATATTTTGAATCGCTCTTATTGCAACAACTCCAAAGTTTCAATCCTAGCGTCCCTGTGTGGGTAGAATCAGAAAGCAACAAAATTGGACAAGTTTATTTGCCACAGTCGCTATGGCTAAAAATGAAACAAGCAAGCTGTGTGGAAATTCACGTCCCAACCGCAGCACGAGTTGAGTTTCTTTTACAGCAGTATCCTCATCTTATCGAACATCCTGATGTACTCCAAGCTAAGCTAGGGTACTTGAAAGAACGCTACGGTAAGAAGAAATTAGTGCAATGGTATCAGGCGATCGCGCAACAAGCGTGGACGGATCTTTTCCAAGATTTGTTAGCGTCGCACTACGACCCGACGTATACGCATTCGATACAGCACAATTTTCCCAATGTCAAACAAGAATTCTCACTTCCAGACTTGTCGGATACGAGCATAGCAAAATTACTCGATTCTTTAATAACCGAGGGTACAGCCCTTGGCTCAAAAAAATAATATAAAATTTCCTGAAAATATAATAAGTTTATATTAAGATTTATCAAGGCTCATTTTGGCTAGTAATAGGTAATTACCCCTTTTGAACCTGTTACGCAAGTTGGAATGTACTGAATCCAAAATTAGCTTGGATGAAGGTCATCCTTGATGAAAGTTCTGTTAGTCGAAGACGATTCATCAATTAGCGAGTGTCTCGCGACAACACTAACTTCACATCGATATACTGTCGATGTGGCTGGCGACGGTCAACTAGGCTTGGAACTTGCACTCCAAGGAGAGTATGACATCATTTTGCTCGATGTGATCCTGCCGAAGTTGAATGGTTTGAGTGTTTGCCAGCAACTACGTCAACAAGGATGCAAAACCCCGATCTTGATGTTGACAGCAAAAGACACAAACGAAGACATTATTGCTGGTCTTAATGCTGGTGCTGATGACTATATTACAAAACCCTGCGATACCGAGCATTTTTTAGCGCGAGTTCGCGCGCTGCTGCGTCGTCAGGTAAGTACAACGTTTGCGCCAGTGCTGACTTGGGGCGATTTGCATCTCGATCCGACACTGATTCAAGTGACATATCGGCAGCAAATTGTTGTTCTCAGTCCTAAAGAATACAGCTTGCTAGAGTTGTTGTTACGCTATCCGCAGCGCATTTTTAGCCGTAGCAGTATTATCAATCATTTGTGGTCAATTGATGACTCGCCTACCGATGCTGCTGTGACGAACTTGATCAAAGATCTGCGGCGGAAACTGAAAACAGCAGGAATGCACGAAGAATTGATTGAAACTGTGTATCGTCTGGGATATCGTTTAAAAACACCACCCAAACAAGAAATACAGGCAAAAGTAGAGACAAATCACCAATCTGAACAACAAGTTTTGCTCGAACAGGTAGCGCAGAATTTTCGGGCTTCGTTGCAACAACGAATTGATGTTTTGGAAACAGCGGTGCGATCGCCAGTCGATCGCCTCAGCCCACTGCAATACCAGCAAATTAAGGAGGAAGCCCATCGCTTAGCTGGTGGATTGGGGACATTTGGCTATGCTAAAGGTTCAGATTTAGCTCGCGCGATCGAACATTTACTCATCGCTGGAAATTGGGATACTCATCAACAGCAGCACTTTTCTCAGCTTTTCACTCAACTCAAGCAAGAAATTGCCCATCCATCCCTTGCATCCCTACCAACTTCAACACCTCTCGTATTAGCGATCGCCGACGATGATTCGTTGATTGAACAATTGCAGCAAACTGCACCCGATCGCGGCTGGCGAGTAGAAGTTATTCGCAATCGATCAGATGTGTTACAGCGCACAGCAAAAGATGCGCCCACTGTCATTTTTATGAGCTTACATCAGGCAGTTCCCGATCGCGGGTTGATGTTACTGCAAGAATTAAAAATCCAGTTTCCCACCGTACCAATCGTCATTCTGACAACGCAAGACAGCTTAGATAGTCGAGTCGCGGTAGCGCGTTTAGGAGTCAGTCGCTACGTTGTGCATCCCGTGACAACCAACGAGATTTTTGACGCGATCGCGCAAGTCTCGCCGCCAACAACACCCACCGATGCTAAAGTCATGATTGTCGATGATGACCCTTTAGCATTGCAGACATTAAGCGCACTATTGCAACCTTGGGGGCTACAAATTACCGTACTCAGTCAACCTGAACATTTTTGGCAAGTTCTGACTTCGACAGTTCCCGACGTGCTGCTATTAGACCTAGAAATGCCTACGTATAACGGGCTTGAACTGTGTCGCGTCGTGCGCCAAGATGCAAGCTACAGCGATATCCCCATTCTAGTCGTGACTGCACATACAGATATTACCTCGATTCAACAAGTTTTTGCAGCAGGAGCCGATGACTTTATTGCTAAACCAATTGCAGGTCCTGAAATCGTCACGCGCACACTTGCCCGTATCGAGCGATCGCGCATTCAGCGACAACTTTTGCAGTACCAACAAGAACATTTGCAAACGCACCAGCAAGCAGCCATTGACTCGCTGACGCAAGCCGCAAATCGTCGTTATTTTGAAGAATTTCTCCACCGCGAATGGCAACGCTTGGCACGCACCCAAGCTCCACTGAGTTTGATTTTGTACGATATCGATCATTTCAAAGCTTACAACGATATCCACGGATATTCGGCTGGCGATGCGTGTTTGCGACAAGTGACTCAGATTGTGCGCAACTGCATTCGCCTAGACCGCGACCTCGTTGCGCGTTGTGGCGGCGATGAATTTGCCATTGTTCTAGCAGAGACGAGTCTCGAACAAGCACTACAAGTTGCCCAACGCATTCAAAGCGCGATCGCGCAGGTACAAATTCCTCATCATACCCATCAATACGTCACAATTAGCCTCGGCATTAGTGGGACAATTCCCCAAAATAATACTTTTGCGCAAAATTTAATTGCAATTGCCACCCAAGCGCTTTATGCTGCAAAAGCAAGGGGTCGCAATACATATTGTCTCTATCCACTATGAAGGAATCGTCCGCTTTATCGCACTACTTGCCGCAAAACACCACTAAAATTCCGCTAGGAATACTGTTGAGTGTACCATTCCTTCTACAAATTTTTGGTTGTGCCAAGTTAGTACGCTATTTTTCGGCTCGAGGCGAACCGCCAGCCATCAGTGTATTAGAATATTACGCACATCAGCAATTCGATGAGTTGTCAAGTACTGCACTAGCAGTAAGTCGCGAGCCGCTTACTGTTATTAGCAATCGTCTAGAAAAGATTCAAGATCGGGATTTCTATACGCAGCAGTGGCAATACGATTTTGCCGCTTTCAAGCTTAGAAGTGATAATAGCGCGATTCATGCCTACAATGCGCAGGTAGATAAACGATGGATCTATTCTTTGACCGATCGAAGTCAGCAAGCGCAACTCAAACACGCGATCGCAACATCCGTAGATGTTCTGCATCCATCCTTTGTCAATAAATTCGCCACCCAACAATCGCTGTCTACTACTGACTTACTGTTCGTCGGCTTGCGAGTATGTATAAGTACAATTGGTTTAACAAGCTTTGAAGGAAGTGTGAGAGCATCTGTCATTCATGCGTTGATTCGCACTCTTCTCTACCGAGATAAATCCGATTTCGTTAACGTAAGCCTCATCACACCAAAATCGGAATCGAACAAAGATATAAATAATCAATATCTGCAAATCCTCGCAGGTTCTTGTCTTACTGTCATCCTTGTATTCGTGACGTGGTTAATCAAAACCCGCAGGTCTATCGCACTAGGGCGGTACTTATCGAAAATAGAAGCGATCGCGCGCAAACAGTTTGCACAAGTTACGACAACGCGATTATTATTAAAACCGCGCGATCGCCTGTCCAAATTAGCCGACGCGTTACCAGGAATTATTTATACGGCGATTATCGAACCTGATGGCTTGATGCACTTTCAGTATATCAATCAAGCAACAGAAACTTTTTATGAAATTAGTGCTAAAGAATTTTTAGGGCAACCAAACCGGATCGTACTCGCGCAGATGCATCCAGAGGATCGCGCAGGTTATCTGCAACAGCTTGCACGCGCGCGTCAAACGTTAGCAACTTTTACATATGAGTGGCGTAGCATCCCACCCTCTGGTCAACTTAAATGGTTGCGCGCAACAGCACAACCCCAACAACGAGCAGGTAATATCTACTGGCATGGCGCGATCGTTGACATCACCGATCTTAAGCAACGCGAACAAGCACTGCAAGCATCTCACGCGCAACTCAATGACATTCTCAACATGGCAGGAGTTGCGATCGGTCGAATGCGCTTTTATCCGGATCGAACTTTTGAATCTGACTATTGTTCTCCAGGATGTGAAGCTATGGTTGGCTACGCACCGGAAGAATTAACTGCACAATTGTGGGTATCGCGAATTCCATCGGAAGACTTGGATGCCATGATGGCACAATCGTTTGTCGCTATTTGTCAAGAACAACCAATCGCAACCGAGTATCGCTTTCAGCGTAAAGATGGTTCGCAATGTTGGATTTCTGATGTTTTGACGTCGCGTTGGGATGAAAACGAAGGTTGCTGGATTGTTGTTGCTGTGGGAATAGATATTACACAGCGCAAAAATATTGAGACAGCACTATATCAGAGTGAAGCACTGAATCGTGCCGTGTTAAATGCACTACCAGACTTAATTATCCGACTCGATCGAGATGGAACTTATCTCGATGTCAAGCCGGCAACGACATTCCCTATTCTAATTTCAGATAACTGCATTGGCAAAAACGTTTGTGATGTCCTGCCACCAGAAGTGGCACAACAAAGACTTGCAGCGGCGGCTACTGCCTTGTCTACAGGTAAAATGCAAGTTTATGAGTTTCCAATAACGGTACGCGAACAGGCACTTTGGCAAGAAGCAAGAATAATTCCGCTCAACGCTGATGAGGTGTTGATTGTCATCCGCGATCTGACACAACGCAGACAAGCCGAACAAGCACTACAAGAAAGCGAACAACGCTTCCGCCAAGCTTTTGACGACGCACCAATTGGGATGGCATTAATTTCACCGACAGGACAGTTTTTGAAAGTGAATCGTTCGCTATGCGAACTTGTCGGTTACACCCAAGACGAATTACTGGCACTAACAACCGCAGACATTACACATCCTGACGATCGCTATGCAGATGCAGAGTACGTACAACAGCTAATAGCTGGCACGATCCGCTGCTACGAAATTGAAAAAAAGTATGTGCGCAAACAAGGTGACGTTGTGCAGACTCTATTAAATGTATCGCTCGTGAAAGATGCTGCACAACCGCTTTATTTTATTGCTCAAATTTTGAATGTGAGCGATCGCTACGAAATTGCACGTCTGAAAGACGAATTTATCGCGATTGTCAGTCACGAATTGCGCACGCCACTCACAGCAATTCGCGGTTCTTTGGGAATTCTGGCAGCAGGTGTTTTAGATGACGAACCGCTTAAAGTTCAAGAACTCTTACAGATTGCGCTCAACAACAGCGATCGCCTGATGCGGCTAGTTGACGATCTTCTCAATTTGGAACGGTTAGAATCGGGTAAAATCCCCCTAACGCTTGAAATGTGTGAAGTTGGCGATCTCATCCAACAGGCGATCGCCTGTACCGCCACAATCGCCGATGCCGCTAATATCCAGATTTCCACTTCATTCCCACAAATTCGAATTAGAGCAGCTAGTGATGCGATCGTCCGAACCTTGACAAATTTGCTAAGTAATGCTGTCAAGTTCTCGCCGTCGGGGAGTACGGTGTGGTTAAGTGCTGAAGTGCAACAAGTAGAAAGCGTACCTTATGTTCTCTTTGCCGTGAAAGATCGAGGACGCGGCATTCCTGCTGACAAGATTGAAACTATTTTCCGACGCTTTCAGCAGGTGGATATTTCTGATTCTTGGCAAAAAAGAGGTACTGGGCTAGGCTTGGCAATCTGCAAAAGTATTGTTCAGCAACACGGCGGGCAGATTTGGGTAGAAAGTCAGCCAGGAGTTGGCAGTACGTTTTATTTCACACTTCCGATCGCGCCAAAAGAATGACGAAGCGCATCCTCATCGTAGATGACGACGAAGACATCTGCAAAGTTATGCAAATTGCTTTAGAAAAGTTTGCAGGCTGGACTGCGCTCGTCGCCCAGTCAGGGCAAGCAGGGTTATTTCTAGCTAAGACACAACGTTTAGACGCGATTCTGCTTGATGTATCGCTACCCGATATCGATGGCGTTGAATTGTTTACGCAGTTGCAAGCGGATGTGACAACCTGCTCAATTCCTGTGATACTTCTGACAGCGAAAATATTACCAAGCGATCGCCAACGCTTTGCACAAATGGCAGTTGCTGGTGTAATTACTAAGCCGTTTAATCCACTGAACGTTTGGACTGAGATTGCCACAATTTTAGGCTGGCAGTAGAATTGCTCGTGCGACAGGAATTAGCACTGCGCTAGTAAAAATGACAAATATGGCTATTAGACCAAATAAGATAATCGCCGTAATTACAAATACGGTTGAGGTATGAATCGGTCGGTACAAATAGTCAGGTTGGGCAATTGACTGAACGTCTTTGACATAGCTGATGATTGCTAGGACCAACAAAAATATTCCCAAGGCGATCGCACCCAAGCCAATGCTCTGAGCTATTTTTGCATTGAGTGCGGTATCATTTCTTGCAAATGTTTGATTGATAGCGTTAAATATACGGTCAAACGCAATGCCAAAACCAATCAGCGTTAAACAATTTTGAATCCAACTCAGCAACGTCCGTTCAGCCGCACCCCGATTGCGCTGTTTCGCCAGTTCGTTGGTAATGTTCGTTGGCTGCTGAGAATTCATGCGTTGTAGGAAGCAGAGGAAGCAGAGGAAGCAGAGGGGGCAGAGGGGGCAGAGGGGGCAGAGGTGCAGAGGAGAAAATGACTGGTAGTTTTACATTTAGTGAAATGGTATCAGGGGTCAGGGTGAAGCAGTATGAGCTTCTATAATTTACTCACTCTCTTAAAACAAAATACCGATAAACGCAATTACGCCAATAAAAACAAGCGCGATCGCAACAGTTAACGCTAATGAGCGACGTGGGGTATAAAGATAATCTTCCTCGCGTTGGATGCGGGCAAGTTCTTGCTGATGCTCTATAGTTGCCACAATCATGGCATATGTTCCTAATGCAACAAAAGCTAAACCTAGAATTCGCGAAAATCGCACGGGATTGAAGTTTTCAGGAACTTGCAAGCTACGGATTGCACTGACGATGCGATCGATCCCAAATCCAAAGCTAATTAAAGCTAGACAAGTCCGAATCCATGCCATAAGTGTACGTTCAGCCGCAGCGCGGTTGCGTTCTTTGGCAAGTTCAGCTTGGATATTCGGTGCTTTGCGTGCCGGAAGCGGGTCATTCATTACCAATCAATTCGACTGCGGTCATTATTTTCTTTTATTTGAAACCGAATTTAGCCTGAGCAGTCATAAAAAGTTAAAGAACTCAGTTTAAAGATAGATTATTTTCCTGTTAATAACAGGTTAAAAAGTATTTCAAGTAACTTAGTACACTGAGTTAATTAAAGCACATAGTTTTGAAAAAGGGGAAGCTACTACTGCCAATGCCGATAAAAGCTACTGTAGAGCGTCAATCAGGAAAAAGATGAGTAAAGCTGCTACGAAAACGACACGTCTTCCAGGGAAAGCAAATACCAGTATTTGGTCGCAGTTTGAAGCAAAGCGATCGCCGCCGCGCAAAACCTTACGCCCAGGACAATTCGGTTGGGTAGTAAACACAGTAATTCCACTGAGTTTAACCATTGTAGCTGGTATCGCGGTTTTGTTACCAACCGATATAGAGTACTCAGCCCGCTTATCTTTATTTGCCTTCGCTCTCGCAGTGATTCTTTGGTCAACAACATCGTTGAATGCAGCTTACGTCGCACTCGCCGCCATGATGCTACTGATTTTGTTTGGTGGCATTTCCCAAGAACAACTTTACGAAGCGCTAGCATCCGACGTTATTTGGCTGATGATCGGTGCTTTTATTTTAGGGGGAGCGGTACAGCAAACAGGCTTAGCTGCCAGATTAACACAACTTGTGGTAGCAAAAGCGCAAAGTGTGGGCAGTATGTTTTGGTTGATGACAACAATGCTGATTCCGCTATCCTTTTTTATTCCTTCCACCTCTGGTAGGGCAGCGGTTGTGATTCCTGTTTTTCGCAGTATTGCCAGTGCGGCTGGCGATCGCCGCATTACACGCGGTTTAGCCTTGCTCATGCCCACGGTGATCTTAGTTTCCACAATTGCAACGCTGATTGGCGCAGGTTCGCACCTGATTGCGAATGACTTACTCCACCAAATTGCCGGAGTACGTTTGTCGTTTGCGCAATGGGTACTTTACGGTTTGCCGTTTGGAGTTGTCGCGAGTTATCTCTCGTGTTGGGTAATTATGCGGTTGTTTCTCGACAAAAAACGTCTCAGCCGCCGCCTGCAAGTGCCACTTGCTAAACGTAAACCTTTATCGCAGAAAGAATGGGTGACTTTAATTGTTGTTGCCATTATGGTTGCCCTCTGGCTAACTGAAAGCTGGCACGGGTTTGAAATTGCGACTGTCACTGTTATCGGTGCGTTGATTTTAACTGCTCCTAGTGTTGGAGTATTAAAGTGGCAAGAAGGACTCAAAGCAGTTTCTTGGAACTTAATTATTTTTGTCGGTGCTGCCTTAATTCTCGGACGCGCTTTGATTGATACAGGTGCCGCACAATGGATTATCAATCAACTGTTTAACCTTAGTGGCATTGTCGGTGCAGAGTCACAGCTACTGATTTTAGTTGTACTTACCGTAATTTCGCTTACTTCGCATATTTATATGACATCGCACACTGCGAGGGCGGTTGCACTTGTACCTGCCATATTGTACCTCGCGAGTAGCTTGCAACTTAATCCAGCGGCGGTGTTGTTTATCAGTACGGTAGGTATGGACTACTGTTTGACGTTTCCCGTGAGTTCTAAAGCGTTGTTGATGTTTCAAGAACTCGAAGGCGAAACATACAAGCCAACCGATTTACTGCGCCTGAGTTCAGTCATGCTGTTGATTCACTTTGGATTGATGGTGCTATTTTACTACGCCTATTGGCGCTGGATTGGTTTAAGTCTGTAAGCAATACGATCTATGAATCTACGACAGAAACTATTAACGACATTTGGCGGACTCGCATTGCTGACATTAGTTTCCTCTGGTGTAACGCTATGGACGATCGCACAATGGCGAATTAGTAGCGAACAACTGCAAGGTCATTACCAACGCAGCTTACTTTTGCAGCGCGTGCGAGCAAACGCTTTTCGCGCGATTAAAGAAGTGCCAGACGCAATTACAGGTAACGATCCGGATGCGCGTCAAGAATTTGAATCATTCCTGCAACCAGTCGAGCAAGACTTTCAGCAGTGGTCGGCGTTAGCGCACAACAAGGCAGAACAGCAGGAAGTACAACAAGTTCGTCAAGCATACAATGTGCTAGTACAAAACGCTCGCAGAGTTTTTGATTTGGTAGACGCTGGGCGAATAACGGAAGCGTTGCAGTTTGCAGAAAACCCCCTCGAAGGAGATAACTTCGCCTCATTTCAGGCAGTGACAGAAGAAGCCGTTGCTTCCGACCGACAAAATCGTCAGATTATCAATGCGCAAGTGCAAAATACACAACAAACCGCACAAGTCGCGCTGGCAATTGCTGCATTTGGGGCAATTTCGCTCATCCTCCTGCTTGCCGCTTATTTAGCTTCTGATTTATTTGCACCTCTACGCGAAGTTGAATACGCCCTCAATGACGTATCGCGGGGTGATTTTCAGCGGCGCTTAGAAATCGAACGCGACGACGAACTTGGAACAATTAGTCATGCTTTCAATCGCATGGTTGAAGCCGTGCAGAAGCGTCAACAAGTTGTCGGGTTGGCGGCGGTGAATGCTACTGATGATGATGGCGTCGCCGTTGATTGGCAAAATTTACCAGCCAGAGTAACGCTACATCGCTTGGTCACGCAGTTGCGATCGCGCGTCACGCAAATTAACCAAAACGGTGTCCATGACGGAAACACCCAAGTTCTTACCGAACAAAAGCAAGCCGTCGTCGATCAACTCGATCTTTTACTACAATCAGTTTCTCGTATTACCGAATTTGGTTTTCCTCTCGATCTCAATCTGGCGCGTACCGATATTCGAGCATTACTGTACGAAGTACTGCAACGCTTCCAAGCCGAATTTGTCGAACAAGCCATTAGTATCGAAGTTGATATTACCCCAGAAGTTAGCTATGTCGTTGTCGATCGCCTCAAGCTACGCGAGGCGCTAAGTGAGTTAGTGCGCAATGCGATCGCCGCATTACCAGAACAAGGTGGTCGCATCGGATTACGTACCAGTATTAGTTCTGATGGCACCGAGTTAGAGATTGAAGTCGCAGACAACGGTAAAGGCATTAAGCAGTCATTAATTGAAAGATCGTTTTCCCTCGCTGCACAAGGAAAGCACTCTGGCGTAGGGTTAGCCCTCACCAAGTCAATTATCGAACAGCACGGCGGTGAAATCGCGATTACAGGCGAACCAGGTCAAGGTACGTACGTACAGATTCGATTACCGTTACGCGAATAGTGACAAGGCAGTGTCTTGCCCAAAATACCTAGTAGGAGATTCAAAACATGAGTTTACGAATATTAATTGCCCCCTCTGGATTCAAAGAAAGTTTAGAAGCCGATCGAGTTGCTGATTGCATTGCCAATGGTGTTTTACGCGCCTTACCCGATGCAGAAATTCAGAAAGCCCCCTTAGTTGATGGCGGCGAAGGTTTTACTAAAGGACTCGTCGCAGCGACAGGCGGTACGCTACACAACATAACCGTGACGGGACCTGTAGGACAACCTGTTGCTTCTCATTTTGGGTTTCTCGGTAACACTCAAGTCAAAACGGCTGTGCTAGAAATGGCAGCTGCTGCTGGATTGCGTTTAGTCCCGCCAGAAGTCCGCAATCCTCTTGTCACAACAACTTACGGCGTCGGCGAACTCATTAAAGCCGCCCTCGATCGCGGTGCCGAACGTATCCTTGTTGGTTGTGGTGATTCGGGTACAAATGACGGCGGTGCAGGAATGGCGCAAGCTTTAGGAATCCATTTTTTCGATACTGATGGTCAAGAATTAGGAACAGGTGGCGGCGAACTCGCCAAGTTGCAACGCATTGATTTACGCGATCGCGACCCGCGTTTGGAACACGTCAAAATTGATGTTGCCTGCAATTGGCACAATGTTCTGTGTGGCGATAAAGGCGTCGCCCGCGTATTTGGTCCGCAAAAAGGCGCATCGCCGGAGATTGTCGAACAATTAGCCCAAGCGCTTGATAATTATGCTGCGGTGATTGAAAGCCAAATGGGCATCGACGTCCGAGAAATGCCAGGAAGTGGCGCATCGGGTGGTTTGGGAACTGGATTGCACGTTTTTTTAGGTGCTACTCTTCACCCGCGATATGACATTGTCATGCAATATTTGGAACTTGATAGTTTACTGCAAAAAGCTGATTTGGTGATTACTGCTGAAGGTAGTATTGACTTTCAAACTCCACGCGGCAAAATTCCCGCAGAAGTTGCTCGACGTGCTAAAAATTATCAACTGCCCGTGATTGCTTTAGCTGGGACAATTGGTAAAGATGCAACGGTAAATTTAGAGCATGGCATTGATTCATTTGAGAGCATTTTAGATGCACCGCGTACGTTAGACGATGCGATCGCACAGGCTCCTGAGTTAGTCACAAATGCGGCTGAGCGGACGATGCGTTTATTACTCGTAGGGCAGCATCTTAAGTAGCATAGCAGGGTTCAGGCTTTTATTCTAGTCTTACTGTGAGCTTCGATCGCGTCCTAACTCTAGTGACTAGGGCTATATTTTGTACTAGACCGTAATTGAAGAGATGCTTTTGACATAGCAAGGAAAGTAATTCTATTACTCTACCTTGCCTTTAATCCCGATCTTTGACGACTGACCTCTACTATTGAACTTCGCTTGCAGTCGTTGACGCCACCCTTGGCGTTTGTCTAGGAGCAATGTTTCTTCTTCATCAAATTGATACGCTAGCAAATACGCGGTGGTCAACCACTTGGACAAATCAGGTTGATGCATATACTCCTTTACTGCATAAATCAATCATTATTTCTGTTAAATATTTAACAAAACATAGGAGAGAAATACCTCTCCTGTAGGATAGAAGTACAGTACAACGGTTATTACTTGCTATTCGCTAAACTAGCAGCATCGACATTAATCAACGGTAGAGTACCATTACCGCTCATTACCGTAGGAAAACGACCGTCCCACTTTTCAATCGCTTGTTTTTGCAACAGTTCTGGCGTTAGAGTCAGCCTTTGCAGTCTTTGGGCTTCCGCTTGTCCTTTGGCGCGGTTGACTTCAGCGATCGCCTCTTTGGAAGCTTTCAAAGCGATAAATTCGGCTTGTTTTGCTTCTTGTTCAGCAATTTGTTTAGCTTCAATTGCTTTGCTAAACTCTGGCGAGAAGGCAAAATTCACAAGCGAAACATCATCAACAACAACCCCATAATGGGCTAAGCGACTTTCAAGTTGTTTGTCAATTTCTTCTTTGAGATCTGTTCTTTCAGTAATAATTTGTTCAGCCGTTTTTTTCGCCGTAGCTGCTTTTAATACTTCAGAAACAGCAGGAGTAATAATACCGGCAACAATTTGTTTTTCATCGCCAACTTGCTGATAAACTTTATTAACTCTAGCGGGATCGATATGCCAATTTAGTGAAATTTCTGTGGTAATTTTCTGCAAATCTTTAGAAGCTGCATCTGCATTAAAACTACTTTCTTGTACGCGGACATTGATACTTCTAACAGTAGTCACAATTGGCATAATCGGGTGAATACCCTCATCTAAAACGGTATCTTGCACTTTACCAAATCGCATAACGACACCTCTTTCACCAGCATTAACGATGGCGAAAGGTTTAAAGACAACTGCTGCAAGTACAAGAGCAACACCACCTGTAAACAAAACTCCTGACTTGAGACTATCGATAGCACCAAATCTGGTTCGCATATTGTATGTTTGAGTAATTTAATAGCAAAAGTGAATAAATAAATAGAGTTTTTTGTTGCGCTGTTTTAGCAATAACTCACCCTTATAGAAGCTGAACTTATCTTCCGTTAATGTCCACTACAATTAGTATCGCCGCTATTTAGGAAAACCTCAAAAAGTATAATCAAAACTTTATAAATACTTTCATGAAAATTCGCAAACATCATTCTTGGGTACTCACAGTTGAAGAGGCGATCGCGCTTCAAGAAAAGTTAACAAAAGAGGTGATTACCGCAGACCAAATTCCGCAGCCAGTGCGGTATGTTGCTGGGGTAGATATGGGGTTTGAATCTGCTGGAACAATCAGTCGCGCCGCTGTAGCCGTATTGAGTTTTCCAGCGTTGCAATTGCAAGAGTATGCGATCGCGCGCCGCCCGACATCGTTTCCCTATATACCAGGATTGCTATCGTTTCGTGAAATTCCTGCTTTACTCGATGCCTTGGAAAAAATTAATACTACACCAGATTTAATTCTCTGCGATGGTCAAGGAATCGCGCATCCGCGCCGTTTAGGGATTGCCTCGCATTTAGGGTTAATTTTAGATATGCCAACGATTGGCGTTGCGAAATCTTTGTTGGTTGGTAAACATCAAGAAGTACCGAATATCAAAGGCAGTTGGCAACCGATAATCCATCGTAAAGAAACGATTGGGGCAGCCTTACGAACGCGTGTAGGTACAAAGCCAGTGTATATTTCGAGTGGTCATCGCGTAAGTTTACCAACAGCAATTGATTATGTTTTGCAATGTACGCCAAAATACCGCTTACCAGAAACGACGCGAATTGCCGATAAGTTAAGTAAGAGTGATGATTAACACTTTATTGATATTGATAAAGTTGGTGCGATTTGGAGACTTAGAGAAGCCCCCTACCACTACTACATCGCCCACACGTGAGGAACTTTAGCCTCATATAAATCTAAATTCTGACCTCTGCTATACAATTAGCTGAATGCTTGATAACAAACTTCTTTCGTTAAAGAGATTTAAGGTTTTGCGACTGAGATTGCCTCTAAAATCCAAAAGTGACAAGCTAGCCAACTCGGAAAATGAATAGGCGATATTTGGGTAACGAGCGTTTAGGAAGTCGATTGAGTTTGATACCGTTGATGGGGTTAGTGACAATAGTCGCTGTAGAAAGTGGCACAAAGCCTGCATCTCCTGCTGCAACTTTATCAGGTTGGCGCTTCGATCCGGCGGCAAATCAGTTAGAAATTACGCTAGAGGCGAAAACAACACCTAACTACTTTTTGCTCGATCAGCCGTTAAGAATTGTTCTTGATTTACCGAATACGCAGTTAGGAAAAGTCGCGACACAACAAGATTATACTGGGGCAGTTCGTCAAATTCGCGTTTCGCAGTTTGATAAAAATGTCACTCGGATTGTTTTAGAACTTGCGCCCGATACTGTTTTAAATACAGGGCAAATGGTGCAACTACAACGCACAACACCACAAGCGGATAGCGGCGATCGCTGGGTATTACGTCCCCAAATTGCGCGTCAAACGTCACTTCCTACCACACTACCGCCTGCAACATTTCCTGGTTCTCAACAGCCCGTCGTCAGCGTACCACCCGTACCCAACGAACAAATTATTGATTTTGGGCAACCGCTACCCACAACTGCACCAAGCGTGACACCGCCAACTCCCCCCAGCAATGTTACAGCACCTGTTATCGTTGTACCTGCAAGTCCTGCACCACTTCCTAATACGGCTTTACCCAACACGGCGATGTTGAGTAGACAGTCACCCGATGTCCTATTACTCGCAGGGACAAGGCTTAATCTCCGCTACGCTGGTGAATCACCATTACTTCTCAAAGCAGGCGTTCCCCAACCTGCAAAAATGGTTCTCGCAGAGGATGTTCGGAATCGCAATTTAAATGCTCAAAGTGTCGTTATCGATAATTTAATCGCCCCCGCCGGTACGACAGTGATGGGAGAATTTAAAACTGATACTCGTGGTAGTCGCTTTGTGGCGCAGGCGATCGCGCTTCAAGGTCAAAATTTGCCGCTAGCAGCTGAATCAGATGTTCTCGACGCCGCTGATAAAGTTGCTGCTTACGCGACAACGATAGAACCAGGCAAAATTGTCCAAGTTCGCTTAACTCAAGATCTCATAAAACTGGAAAGTGATTAGTAACCTAGACAATCAATAGCGTACTTTTTGAGGTCGGGTAATAGGTAATGGGATGAGCAACATTATTACCAATTACCAATTACCAATTACCAACTTTGTCATTACGTTTATTTTTTACCCACTTAACTAAAATCTTTCTGACTCTTGTGGTGCAACTGTACCAGGTTGATTGAGATAGTAGTTCTTAGCCGCATCGTTTTGATAAACACAGCTAATTTCGGGCGAACTACCCAAGTCACCTGTAAAGGCAAATGTATTCATGCGGTTCTTACAATCGCGTACTTGTTGCGATGTGACTAGGTTGCGTTGTTCTAAAATTGCCCAGTTGTTAGTACGTAACACGCATCCAGGGCGTAAACTTGGCTGCGCTACGTAAACGTTAAAAGGGTTGAGCGAGACAAATAAACGCGTGTCCATGACCATTGCGCTAGCACCAAATTGAACGCACAATTGAGGATTAGGGGCACTTTGATCGATAAATTCCCTTGAGGCTACGTTGGAAGGACTGAGTGTTGTTGTAGAACTGAACGCAATGCCAATGCCAATTCCTAAAATAAAAACCCCTGCTAAGACAAACATTGAGGTTAAGTTAAATGCTGTCGATACAAAGCCAGGAGATTTAGTTTCAGGAGTTTTAGTATATTTACGTTTCATCTTTGCTCGGTTATGCCAGTAACTAATATAGTATGACGATCTTATTCTTGGAATAGTTTAGGGCAAGCGAGGTGCTTGTACTAGGTGCGCGAGATGCACTGTTTTTACATTAGATGTACATTAATTAACACAACTTTTTGTTTCAACAACAGTGAATTCTCAAAGCTCACTACAACTTGGTAAAACGAATCAGTCTTTTCAATGGCGATCGCTCATTGCAGATAGCCTCACGGTGTTTTGGGGTGATTGGTTGAAGTTGCGCGTACGCATTGCCCAAATAGCAGCCTCTGGGTTAGTGTCACCACTGATTTATATTTTAGCTTTCGGACTAGGTTTGGGTAGCTCCTTACCGCAGCCAGCGATTGGAAATAGTTATTTAGAGTTTATTTTGCCAGGAATGGTGGCATTGTCGTCAATGACGATTAGTTTTGGCGGTACGACGTTTTCTATTTGTGGCGATCGCTTGTTTACCAAAACGTTTGAAGAAATGCTGCTTGTTCCGGTTCATCCACTGGCGTTGCATATCGGTAAAATGCTGGCAGGCATTGTCCGCGGATTGATGACATCCGGTTCGGTGATTCTTATCGCTATTTTATTTACTGGAAGAATTTGGAGTTTTCTTAACCCGTTGTTTTTGCTGTTGCTGGTACTCAATTGTGCCGTCTTTGCGGGGCTAGGAGTTCTTGTCGGCTTAAATGTGCGATCGCTTGAAAGTGTCGGTTTATATAATAATTTCTTAATTATTCCGATGTCTTTTTTAGGCGCAACCTTTTTCGATCCTGCTACCTTACCCGCCGCCTTAAAAGCGATCGTTTATCTTTTACCTCTGACATATACAAGTACAGGATTACGCGCCGCTGCTTACTTACCGCTGTCGCAGTTTCCTTGGTATAGCATTCCCATTTTACTGGGGTGCGCGATCGCATTGTCGATGTTAGGAGCATATCAGTTTGCGCATCAACAAGATTAAGTTTTCTCGGTAATAAGTAACGGGTAATTGAAAATAAAAATCAGTCTTAAAGCTAAGAAAGTTGTCGAGAAATGTTGACGTAGGAATCTTTATGCTATGGAGTTAGTCAGGTGTGAGGTTGTCATGAATAACTATGAAAAAAATTGTGGCAGTCGCATTGTTTGTCTTTGCGATGTTGCCGTTAAAGGTATCTGCACAAAATTATTCAGAATTTTATATCTTTGGCGATAGCTTAGTTGATGATGGTAACTTATTTCAACTCACAGGTGGACTCATTCCACCAAATCCGCCATATTTTAACGGGCGATTTTCTAATGGTCTTGTTTTTGTCGAAATTTTAGGAACTGAGTTAGGAATTCCAACTGAGGCAACAAATAACTATGCATTTGGTGGAACAACATCAGGAAACGTCAACGCACTCAATTTATTAGTCGGTACGCAACTACCATCGTTACCTGCACAGCTAAATCTCTTTCTTACTACTGCCGGAACTTCTAGCACAGATGCGTTATACGTGTTGTGGACAGGCGCAAATGATTATATCATTTTGCCACCAGAGCTACGGACAATTGATACCCAAACGGTAGTCAACAATCTTTCTAATACATTAACAACGCTCATCGATGCTGGGGCGCGTAATTTAATTGTGCCTAACTTACCTGATTTGGGTAATACACCCCAAGAACGTGTTTTACCCACTGCAACAGCACTCACAGCGTTAACTAATAGCCATAATGCTAATTTAAGGACTGCGCTGCAAGGATTAGCTGCAAGTCGCGATGTTAATATTATTCCACTCGATGTCAATGCGCTATTGGGTGAGGTCACGGCTGATCCGCTAACGTATGGCTTGACAAATGTCACCGATCGCTGTCTTGGCAACCCAAACTGTACTAACCCTGACGAATTTTTATTCTGGGATGGAATTCATCCTTCAGCACAAAGTCATCGCATTATTAGTGAATACGCGACAGCAGTCATTACTGCACCGCAAGCAATTATTCCCCAAGCTGATATTGCTTTAAATATTGCCAAAAGGTACGTACAGCATATCGATGCCCGTTTATCAGCGCTGCGTGGAGTTCAAACTTTGACGGAAGGGCGATTGGGTGTATTCCTAAATGGCAATGTCAACTTTGGCGATCGCGATTCAACAAATAACGAAGTTGGCTACGACTTTATCAACACGAATATCACGGCAGGTGTAGACTACCGCGTTACCAATAATCTGGCGCTTGGTGTTGCCTTAGGTTATGTCAACAACGACACTGATTTAAGTAACAACTTGGGCGATATCAACGTTGATGGCTATGCTGTTTCAGTTTATAGCAACTTTGTGCAAAATAACTTTTATACCGACGCAGTTCTCAGCTACGGTAATAATAACTTTAATATCGCGCGCCGAACGAACTTTTATAACCGTACTGCTACGGCGGATACAAATGGCAATCAATTTTCAGCAGATCTAAATAGCGGTTACGCGATCCGTTCAGGAAATGTTGCCTATGGACCAACGCTTGGTTTGAGATACGATCGCATTCATATTGACGGCTACACCGAAAATAATGCTGGTAGCTTGAATCTACGGGTTGATGACCAAAGTGCTGAATCATTTGTGCTAAGTGTTGGCGCGCAAGCAGCCGTTGCTTTTAATACTGATGTTGGTACAGTTATTCCGCATCTTCGTGCTAGTTACGAACGCGAATTAGCAGAGAATAATCGAGAAATTGTAACGGAACTTATTACTCAGCCAGGAATTCCGCTGCGCACCCGTGTAGGCGATCGCGATCGCGATTACGTCAAATTGGGCATTGGCGCACAGATAGTTTTTTCGGAAAATGCTTTAGGTTTGATTGATTACGAAACTACAATTGGGCGCGAGAATTTTAACAATCAGGTCATTAAAGGAGAACTTCGCTATCAATTTTGATGTAGATCGTAGATGATGTTATCTCTGATTAAATCACCTTTATTCGTGGTTAGTTACTAGCTACTATTCACACTTCACCATTTTTCTCATCACTAATCAACCTAATTTCAAACTTGGTAACTGGTCATAGGAGCAGATTCTATCACCAATTACCCATTACCGATCGATTAATACTTTCTTTCTTGTGGTTCAAACATCGTAATTGTTACTGGGCGATATTGTAGGTCAATTCCCGCAGGAGAATAATAAGCCATCGTGTGTTTGAGAAAATCAGTATCATTGCGATTCGAGAAATCTTCGCGGTAATGCGCACCCCGACTTTCTTGGCGATTCAATGCTGAGGCGAGAATGACTTGTCCGACAACAAATAAACTTTGAAGTTCCAATGCTTCAATAATTTCTGTATTCCAACACGTGCTTTTATCGTCTAAATAAATATCTGGATATTGTTGTTGCAATTGTTGGATTTGTTGTAAACCTTCTTGCATAATTTCTGCGGTACGAAAGACGCCACAGTGCTGCGTCATGCAGTCTTGAAACGCGGTACGCACTTGGTTAATGCGGTACTTTCCTGGTTGTTCGAGTAAGGCTTGTAGACGACGCTGGGCTTCTGTAATGTAACGTTGTTCGTCGATTGCAGGTAACTTGCGATTTTGCACGTACTGCGCGATCGCCGCCCCTGTTCTCCGCCCATAAACAACGCATTCTAGAAGTGAATTGCTTCCCAGACGATTTGCGCCATGCACCGAGACGCACGCACATTCACCCGCCGCGAAGAAACCCTCCACTAAATTGTCACCACTACTGCGGACTTGTCCATCGGTATTTACCGGAATTCCTCCCATCGAATAATGCACCGTCGGGCGTACCGGAATCGGTTGATGTACGGCGTCAATTCCCACTAAGCGGTGGGCTTCTTCCCAACAAAAGGGAACGCGACTCATGATTTTTTCTTGTCCCATATGACGCAAATCGAGATAGACAAATGGTCCTCCTGCACTACCATCAGGATGAATACCGCGTCCTGCCCGAATTTCAAGAGCGATCGCGCGCGACGTGATATCGCGTGGTGCTAATTCCATTCGACTTGGGGCATAATTTGCCATAAAGCGATCGCCTTCGCTATTAATCAAATACGCACCTTCACCGCGCACAGCTTCCGAAATCAAAACGCCGACTGGATACAAACCTGTGGGGTGAAATTGCACAAACTCCATATCTTCCAACGGTAGCCCCACCATTGCGGTCATTGCTAAACCATCACCTGTGGAAGCGTAATCATTCGAGGTGGTGTTATAAACGCGACCATAGCCACCCGTTGCAAACATCACTGCTTTAGCGCGGACAACCTCTAAATGTCCATCGCGAATGTTGTATGTCACAATACCTTTAGCTTGACCATCTTCTAAGATCAAGCGCAGGACGTACCACTCATCGTAAATCTGGACGCCATACCGTCGTAAATTATTGACGAGTTCGTGTAGAATCGCATGACCAGTTTTATCGGCTGCGTAGCAAGTGCGGTTATGCGAGTGTCCCCCAAACGCACGTTGCGCAATCCGCCCATCAGGTAAGCGTGAAAATAACACCCCCATGTGTTCCAGATCGATCACCACATCAGGCGCTTCCCGCGCTAGCAATTCCACGGCATCTTGATCGGCTAAATAGTCGGAACCTTTGACGGTGTCAAACGCATGGGCTTCCCACGTATCGCTAGTATCGACATTTTTGAGCGTAGCCGCGATTCCTCCTTGCGCGGCGACAGAGTGCGATCGAATGGGGTGCGTTTTAGCAACAACCGCAATATCGAGTTTTGGATCGGTGCGCGCAATTTCCACAGCCGCGCGACATCCAGCTAATCCACCACCAACAATAACAACGTCGTGTTCGAGCATGATTTAATATAAAATTTTTGCTTTTAATTTAGCTCATAAATCTATTGTGGTTTGAAATCTGTAAAGCCTAGCGCCTGAATTCGCGGCATAAAAACGCAGTACACCTGCGCGAACTAAAGCTTTAGAAACTAGTGAAGACAGGTTTTGTTTATGTAACAGCGGTTTCAACCGCGCCTTTTGTTAGTTGCCAAAACATCAAAGAAGTTCCCCTGACTCCTGACCTCCAACCGCTGACCCCTCTTAAAAAGGGTTAATATTATAGACTAACCGATTAATACTCAACCACCTTGCGTTCATGGCAGAAACTCTCTTTTTTAATGCGCTGCGTGCCGCCATTGATGAAGAAATGGCACGCGATGCCACTGTATTTGTTCTCGGTGAAGACGTGGGACACTACGGCGGTTCGTACAAAGTTACCAAAGACCTTTATAAAAAGTACGGCGAACTGCGACTACTCGATACGCCCATTGCCGAAAATAGCTTTACCGGACTTGCTGTAGGTGCGGCAATGACGGGGTTGCGCCCGATTGTTGAAGGCATGAACATGGGGTTTCTACTGCTTGCCTTTAACCAAATTGCGAATAATGCTGGAATGCTGCGCTACACTTCAGGCGGTAACTTCAAAATTCCAATGGTGATTCGCGGTCCTGGTGGCGTGGGTAGGCAACTCGGTGCTGAACACTCGCAAAGGCTAGAAGCTTATTTTCAGGCAGTTCCAGGGCTAAAAATTGTCGCTTGTTCGACTCCTTATAACGCGAAAGGACTACTCAAGTCAGCGATTCGTGACGAAAATCCAGTACTATTTTTTGAACACGTCCTGCTGTACAACTTAAAAGAAGATTTACCCGAAACCGAATATTTGTTGCCTTTGGATAAAGCCGAAGTTGTCCGCCAAGGCAAGGACGTGACAATCTTGACGTACTCGCGAATGCGGCATCACGTTATGCAAGCGGTCAAAACGTTAGAAAAGAATGGCTTTGACCCTGAGGTAATCGATTTAATTTCGCTTAAACCTCTCGATTTTGAGACGATTGGCGAGTCGATTCGCAAAACGCATCGTGTCATTATTGTGGAAGAGTGTATGCGTACTGGCGGAATTGGGGCTGAACTCATTGCCTCGATTAACGATCGCCTTTTCGATGAACTCGATGCACCCGTGCTGCGCTTGTCTTCACAAGATATTCCGACACCTTACAATGGAACATTAGAACGAATGACAATTGTGCAGCCTGAGCAAATTATCGAAGCAGTCGAGAAAATGGTGGCGTTGCGCGTTTAGAACGCATTTACATTGTTGCAGGCGGGTTTAGGGTATGCAAAGACAGCGATCGCTATTGGCTTTGATCGTCGTTTTGGTAATCGCTGCGATCGTGGCGATCGCCAGAATTCCGATTTCCTTGGGGTTAGACCTCCAAGGTGGTTCGCAGTTAACAATTCAAGTGCAACCAACAGCAGAAATTCCCCAAATTACTGACCGCGAACTAGAAGCCGTTCAGAGGGTTATTGAAAATCGAATTAATGGTTTGGGTGTTTCGGAACCTGTTGTGCAAACGGTCGGGCAAGACCAAATTCTTGTCCAACTGCCTGGGGTCAGCGATCCAGAGCAAGCTGAGCGCGTGCTTGGCGGTACCGCACAGTTAGAGTTTCGCATGCAACGACCAGGTACTGAAGCCCAATTATTTGCCGAACAGCAAGTGAGACTAGCACTGCTAGCAAAACAGCAAGAGTTAAGAACCACAGGTAACACCGCAGAAATTCAGCAAAATCAGGAAGCGATTGACCGTAGCAATGCAGCGATCGCGCAGTTATTTGAAAGCACGAATCCTCCGCTGACAGGTAGAAACCTAGAAGATGCGTTTGGTCAACCCACGCAGGTTCCCAACAACTGGGAAGTCGGGATTCGCTTCGATTCAGCTGGTGCTGAACTTTTTGCCCAACTAACGCGTGACCTTGCAGGAACAGGACGCAGTATCGGTATATTTCTGGATAACGAACTAATTAGCGCTCCTACAGTAGGTCCTGAATTTGCGCAAACCGGAATCACCGGAGGATCAGCTGTAATTACAGGACGCTTTACCGCCCAAGAAGCCAACGATCTCGCGATTCAATTACGCGGTGGTGCGTTACCTGTTCCTGTTGAAATTGTCGAGAATCGGACTGTAGGTGCCACTTTGGGACGAGACAGTATTCAACGCAGTATCTACGCAGGTATCGGTGGTTTGATTTTAGTGTTGATCTTCATGGTCATTTACTATCGCCTTCCTGGTTTAATTGCCGATCTATCGCTCGTTGTCTATGCATTACTCACCTGGGCAAGTTTTGCATTACTTGGTGTTACGTTGACACTGCCTGGAATTGCGGGTTTTATTCTGAGTATTGGTATGGCAGTTGACGCTAACGTTCTGATTTTTGAGCGAACGCGCGAAGAACTCCGCGCTGGTAAGTCGCTGTATCGTTCGGTTGAATCAGGATTTTACCGCGCTTTTTCCAGTATTTTAGATAGCAACGTAACAACCTGGATTGCTTGCGCGGCATTGTTCTGGTTAGGAGCAGGTTTAGTACGTGGTTTTGCTTTAACTTTGGCACTTGGTATTGCAGTGAGTATGTTTACAGCAATAACTTGTAGTCGGACGCTGATGTTTATCGCCATTAGCTTGCCTTCATTGCGTAAACCAGAATTATATTGCCCAAACCTGCCAGCAGTTCGGAGGGCAGAGGTGACACGATGAAACTGAGTATTAATCAATCGCGAAAACTATGGTGGGCAATTTCTATCGCTGCAATTCTTGCTGGGTTAGTGGCAATGCTGATTTCTTGGCAGCAAATCGGCGCGCCATTGCGTCCTAGTTTAGATTTTATTGGCGGTACGCGATTACAACTCGAACGCGATTGTAGTCAACCGAATAATTGCGCTCAACCGATAGATATTACTGCGGTGCGCGAAGTTCTCGCCGCGCAAGGACTTGCTAACAGCAGCATTCAGATTTTGGGGCAAGAACAACAAGGAATCTCGATTCGCACGAGTACCTTAAATGTCGAGCAACGGACGCAGTTGCAAGATGCATTGAGTCAACAAATTGGTGCGTTCGATCCGCAATTGACGCAGATCGACACTGTAGGTCCCACAATTGGTCGTCAGTTGTTAACTTCGGGTCTGTTGGCGTTAATCGTTGCATTTGTCGGCATTATCATCTACATTAGTCTGCGGTTTCAGTTGGATTTTGCCATATTTGGAATTATCGCGCTTCTACATGATGTCTTTATAACAGCAGGCGTTTTTGCCATTTTGGGCTTGGTGTGGGGCGTTGAAGTAGACAGTTTATTTATTGTTGCTTTACTCACAATCACGGGTTTTTCGGTTAACGATACTGTGGTAATCTATGACCGAATTCGGGAAATATTAAAAACAACTCCTGATCGTCCGATTAGTGATATTGTCGATGATGCTGTCAATCAAACGCTCACCAGATCGATTAATACGACATTAACAACGTTACTAGCGTTGTTTTCTATCTTTCTCTTTGGTGGAGAAACATTAAAAAACTTTGCTTTAGCATTGATTATTGGCTTCATTTGCGGTGCTTACTCCAGCATCTTCATCGCGAGTACTCTCCTTGCATGGTGGCGCGAACGTAGCGGTCAACGTTTGGCAACACAAAGTGTATCTACGATTAGCTCCCCGCCAAAAGATCCTTAAAAATCATACCCTCACTATGGCTCAACCCGATCGGTCACGCTATTACAATCAATCTGAAATTTATCGCGATACAACTTTTAAACAGCAAGTTGAGAAGCTACATCAGCTAACTGTCTGCGGTAGATGGTTGTTTGTAGGTATATTGTGGCTAACGGTTGGGTCGTTGAGCTTGTGGGGGCTACGTGGGGAAATTGCTTTGTGGCGACAGTATTTCACTTGGGTAGCAGTGCGCTACGGCTTGTATTACAACCCAATACCAACTTTGGGCTTAGCAATCTGTATTGGAATGACTTTAGGTGTCTTGCTTTGGCAAAGTCGTAATATCCTCTTAGGGATACCCGCGCAGGAAAAGCGCCGTCTAGAACAACAAGTAAATCGCATCCGTCAACAAGGTGCAAGTCATCCGCTATGGAAGTGGGTTTGTCGGTAGTTTAAACTTTAAGCGGGCAGCGAGAATCGAACTCGCATCAATAGCTTGGAAGGCTATGGTTTTACCACTAAACTATGCCCGCAGCAGAATGTTGCTTAACTAGAATAACACATATTGCTAACTGAACGCAAGGGAGTTCCGATGCTCTCAATTTGGTGCAGCATCTCTACAATTTCCTGAAAGAGGTCGTGACCCACCATACTATAAAGGTGCTTAAACTCAGCAGAGCCGACAAAAAAAGTTGTAAGTCGGTGTCTACCATGCTCATTTTCTCTCATTATTTCATCCCTATCACACTACTACTTCACAATCCAACTTTTCTGCGACCAACTGTCTCACTGCTTGACTCTCCTTGCAGGATAGGAAGAATATAACCTGTGGGCTAGTATCCTTAACGCCGTACTTAATGCTAAAAATGAGAACTGTTGCGTGTATTGGAAATATATATGATCGTTAACCCTACTCGTGATGGATGGGAAATTATCTATCATCGCGCCCATGCGCTGCTTGCAGCCCAAATTGCCGGACAATGGCAAAGAAAAAATACTCCTATTCGTTTATATGAGACGATCGCGGCGATTTCGCACCACGATGACTTAGAAAAAGAGTGGGAGGAAAAGTGTCTCACGCCTGCTGGCGCACCCATGGACTTTACGCTCGACCCAGAAACATCCTTTGATGAGTTACGCAAGCATCTAGAGGGAGCGTTGTATCGCGGACGTTGGGTAGCATTACTTAATTCAATGCATATGAGTCGCTTGCAAGAAGGTAAACGTTCTGAATCCGCTGAGGCTGCTAGCTTTTTAGAAGAACAGTTGCAGAATCAACAGCGGTGGTGCAAGGAATTAGGTATTTCTCAAAAAGAAGCAGATGAAGCTTATGCATTTATGCAATGGTGCGATCGCTTGTCATTGATTCTTTGTCAGCGAGAACTCCCTGCTGATAATCGCGCTTTAGAAATTAGCAAAGCACACGACGGGCAACGCTACGATATCATGCAAGTTGATGAAGGCTTCGTGACAGTCACGCCGTGGTGTTTTGAAGATAAGCGCTTTACAGTAAATGTGGAAGCAACCGAGCTCGATCAAGTCAAGTTTGATGACAACGCTAGTTTAGTCAAAGCCTTAAAATCTGCGCCGCGCAAGATTGTCGAGTGGACGTTTGTCAAATCATAAGAACTTTGAAATAGTTCTATTTTTGTCAAGCTAAATGCGTTCTAGACATATACCTTACTAATATTTAGCTACAATCTTTATATCAAAGTGGTAGATAGCAAGAGAACTTGGCATAGTAGTTCTAATAGTTTCTCTTGCTACTTTTTTAGTATCTTGCATTTCTTTAATATTGACCAAAAGTACAATACTGCTTGCGTCAGCTACAGAACAAATAAGACATCGCGTCCATACCAAACCCTTATTTCTTTCCTCTGCGCTACGCCACTTTCACGAAAGTGACTCTGTGTGGTTCGTTACTTATCTTCTACAATCACAACAAGAATAAACTGCTGAAATGCAAATTCCAGTCATTGATTTTCAGCCATTTACCACAAGCGATTCAGCAACACGACAAGCAGTAGCACAACAAGTTTATCAAGCTGGTCGCGAAATTGGATTTATGTATCTCAAAAATCCAGGGATACCTCCACAACTAATTGAAGCCCTATTTACGCAATCGCAGTCTTTTTTCAATCTTCCTCTAGAAGTCAAGCAGCAGTTAGCTTGGAGTGACAAGGTGAGTAATCGCGGTTATGTGGGAATTGAAAGAGAGCGGCTCGATCCTGATAAACCTGGAGATCTCAAAGAAGCATTTAACGTTGGAAAAGAAGATAGTAGCTACGACGCTGCTGCTGCAATGAGAATTAATAAGTGGCTACCTGAGTACAAAGGTTTTCGACATGATGTCCTGGCTTTTTGGGATGCTTGTTGCGAAGTTGCAGCAAGCGTTTTACAAGCATTTGCGATCGCCCTACAAGTGCCAGAAGACTTTTTTACCACAAAACACGACCAACAAAATCATACATTGCGACTACTGCATTATCCACCCATCGAGCAATCGCCAAAACCAGGACAAGTCCGCGCTGGGGTGCATTCTGATTATGGTAGCATTACACTCCTATTTCAGGATCGGGTAGGAGGATTAGAAGTCCAAACGCGGAGTGGGGAATGGATTTTAGCGCCCGCGATTCCTAATACAGTGGTTGTCAATACGGGAGATTTGATGCAGCGGTGGACAAATCATGTTTTCTGTTCTACCAAGCATCGCGTCATGATTCCAACAGATGAACGGATAAAGCGATCGCGCTATTCTATTGCCTTTTTCTGTCATCCCAACCACGATGCAGTAATTGCGTGTCTTCCTGGTTGTAGTCGAGAAAATCCCGCGATTTATCCACCTGTATCCGCTGGAGAGTATTTACTTAGTCGCCTGCAAGCAACTTATTAGGTACGCGCTTGATGAGAATCAACAGACGCGATCGCCTCAAGTTTTGGCAGTTTTAACAACAGCAACAATAACAATCCTTGCACTACCATCATGTTAGTGACAAGAAAGAAAGTCGCCTCTTCGATCGGCAATCCAAACAACTGTATTCCTGTTGTATACATTTCAGAAATTTGCCAAATTCCATCACCAATTGCAATTCGGTCTATTACCCATAAATACAGTGTGGGTACAACCGTCGCAATTAACCAGATGCGTTGCATTGCTTGCAGTATTGCTGCACCTATGACCCACTGCAATGTTAATACGGGCGCAGCCCAAGCAAGAATAAGTCCCAAATATACCGTTGAGGGCGATCGCAGCATCAAAATTCCAGTAATACATAACGATACCCCAACGACCATTAACAGCACGCGCAACAAGGGGGAAGCCGTCTGTTGAGTTGAATCGGGTTGACGCGCTAGCAGCCAATAAAGCCAGAGTCCTGTCAGAATACATTGCAGGATGAAAAATAAATATTCTTCAATCGGTACATAGCCGATTGTACCTAAGACGCGATCGCTGCCATATCCCCACACTTTCCGCCAAACTAAATAGTTGTCCCAAGGCGTTGTATAGATAAAAGCGACAATGGCAATTAAAGGTAATCCTAACCACGCCCTAAGCCCGCCAACACCTGCAAGAGGTTGTGGCTGTATCCATGCGAGAAACAAAATGGGAGGAAGCACAAACAATAAATGAAAGACAAAATAGCTCATAACTCCGGCTTGATTTTATAAAATGCAAGTAGCGCTTGCTAATCAAATAGTATGTACCATTGATCGAGTTAAGCTGTCACTATCTCTGGTGTTACGGGTATGCGTACATTCGTTGCAGTCAAATAATTAGTAAATAAAAGCTGACATGTATATATATTTTCCTCCGTTTAAAAGATCAAAAATTAGATAAAATATATGGTCTAAGATTGTTATTCTAATAGCGACAAGCGATCGCTCCTTGAGCAGTTACCGCCTCTGGCAACAATGAAACACACCTTATCTGTTTTAGTCGAAGATGAAGCGGGAGTTTTGACCCGCATTGCTGGTTTGTTTGCACGTCGTGGCTTTAATATTGAAAGCCTCGCAGTCGGTCCTGCCGAGCAAAATGGCATTTCGCGCATTACAATGGTTGTTCCAGGTGACGATCGCGTCATCGAGCAGCTTACCAAACAACTTTACAAGCTTATTAACGTCCTTAAGGTACAGGATATTACCGAAACTCCCTGCGTCGAGCGCGAACTGATGCTCCTCAAAGTCAACGCCACAAGTTCGACACGCTCAGAAATTGTCGAATTAGCACAGATTTTTCGCGCCCGCGTTGTTGATGTTGCTGAAGACTCACTCACCCTTGAAGTCGTTGGCGATCCTGGTAAAATGGTCGCGATTGTCCAGGTGTTGCAAAAGTTTGGTTTACGCGAAGTTGCTCGCACTGGCAAAATCGCTCTCACGCGCGAATCAGGCGTGAATACAGAACTACTGAAATCTTTAGAAGCTGCAAAAGTTTAGTAGAGTATTGCGATCGCAGTAACGATAACTAAATTACACTAATATTTTTGTAGTTGCTTGCTGAGTTGAATGGGATGATTATCTTGCACAACGACTAGAAGAATTACAGTCGTTGCTAGATGTTGTGCTGATTGTTGAGTTTGCCATTCTATTATTTTTAAGTATAATGCCTTATCCCAGCTATCTAACTAACCCATACTCACAACTGATTTTTCTCGTATTTATTTAATTTGCAGCAGTTTTTATGCTTCTAATGTATTTAATTTAATCCTTAACAGCGCTGTCGAGGCTAATTTTCTTCCTGTCAACTTGATAATTAAAATTATGTAAATTGAAGTATAATTTTTTTAATCCAGAGCTGACACGCGAAGCCCAGCAAACTTTTCTGTTTTACATATAAAAGGCTAGCTGCCTTATTCATCTTTTGATTTAACAGCAACTAGGGAAACTGCTTCAACAGCACAAAGGCTTTTTTGACAAGCAATTTCCCTCATTTTAAGTTTCACTTCCCAACACCACAACTATTTGCTATATTCTTGTCATATTCAATGTCAAAACTTGGCGAAACAAAGCATAGATAGTTTCCCTATCAAGCGGCTGTTATATGTTTAGCTTGAGAAATCGGATTCTTAGTATCTTTTTGCATATCAGTTACTAACGCAGGTGCGATCGCAGAAGCTGACTCAGATTGATATTGCTTCCAATTTGATATCAAGTCTTCTACTATCCCTTTATGCTCAGAATTGCGATCGCACGTTAATAACACTTTCAGTGTTGTTGTGTAAACATTGTCAAAAATTTCATGTCCATAGCCAACGACTTTACCTATGTGCCCTGTATTTTGATTCAAAACATAGTCGCCGATACTAAACATATAATGCTCATCTCCTAAGGCAAATACAGAGTGATTCTTTAATTATTAAGAGTTTTAGAAATGTCAACTTCATCCCTGTAGCGTGTCTTAGCTATTCAGGAGACAGATTTATATATTTGTATGTGTCTATAAGTTGTACTCGCGAATACAAAAAGTGAAACTTAAGAGTAACTTAATGCAAAATCTAAGCCTGAAGATAGGGTATTTCTGCGATCGCAAATCGCTAAGTTGAGGTGCATTGACTCCTTAAGCTGAGCAATGCCAAAACATGACAAATTGCTACAACAGGGTGTGGAATATGAGTGAAGTACGAGAACTCGTTTTACCGATAGAAAGTAGCGAAGCACCCAATTTAGATGGTTCACTTCTCTTCATTGGTACAGCGACGGTTTTGCTACGTTTCGCTGGATTTACAATTCTCACAGATCCGAATTTTTTACATCAAGGCGATCGCGTACATCTAGGCTATGGCATAACTTCAGCGCGTCAAACGAATCCAGCACTGGAAATTGAGCAGTTACCTCCACTCGATTTTGTGGTACTCTCGCATATGCATGACGATCATTTTGACTCGGTTGCAGCAGCAAAGCTCGACAAAAGCTTACCCATTATTACCACACATCATGCAGCAGCCGACTTAAAAAAGAAAGGATTTACAGCACCGCACGCACTTCAAACCTGGGAGAAGTTGCGCGTTACAAAAGGTAATGCTAGCGTACAAGTTACCGCAATGCCAGGAAGACATGGTCCAGCCATTTTATCTGCTGTGTTACCGCCAGTGATGGGAAGTATGCTGGAATTTCAGTTCGATTCAGTTGTCTTTCGCCTCTACATCACCGGTGATACGCTTATTTATGATGATTTACGAGAAATTCCGCAACGCTATCCTGACATCAACTTAGCTTTGCTTCACCTTGGAGGAACAAAGGTTTTTGGCGTTTTGTTAACGATGGATGCTACACAAGGAGTTCAAGCAATTCAAATTATTGCGCCGCAGCTAAGTATACCAATTCATTATAACGATTACACTGTATTTAAGTCGCCGCTTGCGGATTTTATGCACGCCGTCGAAGATGCAGGATTAAGCGATCGCGTACACTATCTCAGCCACGGTGAAACTTACAATTTTCATCTTTAAATAAAGAATTCCCTCACTCTTTGACGACACTTGCGCCACAATTTATGAGAACAGAGTAAGGGATATACTATAGCAATTGCAGATATGCTAGAAGCTCAGAGCTAAGAATATAGTTTACTCTTAACCCTGACCTCCGACTCCTGCTATAGTGTACTTTAGTTACTTCTTCGGTGTCTGCGGACGATAGTTACTACTAGTAGATACGGCTTCTACAGGCTTTTTCGCACTTTGTTGCTGATAAAAGTCAACGACTCGTTGTACGTATGTCGCAGTTGCACCGCTATTGCAACCCGTCGCATTTCCTGTCATCCACCAACAAGCTGTACGCCGTACCGCAGTTATTTCGTTGCGATTACCCGCGACGTATTGCTTTTGTAACTCGCGGCGCGCAATACATGATACAATCTCGCGGGCTTTTGCTGGACTTGCTTCAACTTCTTGTGGTGTAAGTTCTCTACCTATACATTGTTTTGACCAACTAGGGATAATTCCTGGGGTAATTTGCCATTCGCTGTAAAGCCCGTCATTCGTCTTACCAGTTTTTGGCGCAGCTAAGCGCAATGCTTCCACCATCGCCCCGACTTGCGTATCAGTCACTTGTTGTGCTTGAACTGGCAGTGTCCCCAGTCCTAAACTAACAATTATTCCACCAAGCAGTAAACGCATGATTTACTTTTCCTCCTACACTCCAAAATTTATGATAGGTGGAATAGGTAATTCTAGCATCACCCACGGTTCGCTTTGTTAGTTGCTATAGTACTTGCAGCAAATAAGAAGTAGTGAATTCAGCCTAATATGGTTTATCTTCCGTACATTTCTGATGAGGATTTAAGAAAGGCTGTAAAAAAAGTTGTTGACTGTATTTTGTCTACTCAGCAACGACAAGAAGCAGAAATGTATAGAAACGTTATAGATCCATTTTCAGCAATTTTTGATGGTGCAGTTCAAGGTTTTAGTTTAGAAGATTGGCTACAAAAAGAACGTAGCAGGCAAATACAAAAAACAATACAGAATCAAATAGGTGATTTTCACGAAAATGTTTTAAGTAGCGTTCCTGGCTGGAAAAAGCTCAAAAAAGGAGTAGACATATGTAATGAGAAATGCCAAATACTTGCAGAGATTAAAAATAAACATAATACAGTCAAAGGAAGCGATGAGGTAGTTATTTATGATGATTTGCTAGCTTGTTTAAACAAGCCGCAGTATCATAACTTTACGGCTTATTATGTAAAAATTATTCCTAAAAACAAAGAATCTTACGATAAACTGTTTACACCTTCAGATAAAGAAACTTCTACAAGAAGACCTGCAAATGAAAAGATAAGACAAATAAGTGGACAGGCGTTTTATGACTTGGCAACTGGTACATCAGGAGCTTTAAGTATGCTTTTTAATGTCTTACCTGATGTCATTAGTGAAGTCTCAGGATTAAAAGCACTCGACGAGCAATAAAAAGCTACATTTAGAACTTTATTTGATAAAGCTTACTAACTCTTCTTCGTCAATTTGGTTGATTTGACAAAGCGCTCATAATTGCTCGTCCTAAATGGTAGGCAAATTTTACAGGCACAGCATTACCAATCTGCTGATATTTTGAACTTATACCACCCATAAATTCCCAATCGTCTGGAAAGGTTTGAATTCTTGCGTATTCTCGTACAGTAAACGGGCGAGTTTCATCAGGGTGACAGCGTTCTGTTTGTTTTTGTGAAGGTGAAGTTGTCAAAGTCAAACTTGGTTCATCCCAAGAGATTCGACGCGCCATACCTGTTCTTCCGCCAGAAAGATAGTAGCTTTTCATCATATAGCTTTTTTGAATATCTTCTGGTAAATCCCGCCAACAACCTCCAGGGGGTACAAGTGCTAAAACAGCAGCTTTTTTAGGGCTATACTTAATACCTTCTGATGGTGGAACATTTTTGAGCGCATCCCTTAATGTCAAAATGTTTGGAGATGGAGCAGGATATCGGAAGTAAATTCCTGGAAGCGTTCCAATGATAATAACTCGCTCTCGCTTTTGTGGTACGTCATAATTAACAGCATTCAGTAAACGGTACTGAACGTTGTATCCTAATGATTCAAAAACAGCGAGAACTGTTGAGAGCGTTTTTCCCTTTTGGTGACTAATTAAGCCTCTGACATTCTCAGCCAAAAATAGTTTAGGTTTTACCTCTTTGACACAACGGGCAAATTCGTAAAAAAGAGTACCGCGAATATCCTCAAGTCCCAAGCCTTTACCTGCATAGCTGAAAGCCTGACACGGAAATCCCCCTGTGACAACATCTGCACTCATATTGTCAAAAGCAACTTGGGGTACGTCTGCATGAATGACATTCTAGTTTGGACGGTTGTGGCGCAGTGTTGCTACCGCATCTTTGTCAATTTCAATTAATGCTTTAGCTTCTAGCCCTGCGTTTTCCAGCCCAAGCGCTAATCCACCAGCCCCTGCAAAAAGTTCGATTACAGTAGCTGTCGCTGTCGTTGCTGCTTGTAGATCGGGAGCCGCGTACGAAGTTGGAACTTCAAATAGATCTAGCTGAGTATACATAATAGTAGTGAGTATAAGCAATATTGAAGATCTACTGTCAGCTAATTAGCTAATTAACAACTGTATACTAAGCTTTAATACCAATTCTTTAAAGGAGGGCTACAGATGGTATAAAACTGTCATTGGGTTCAAGAGGCATCTATGGCAGGGGTTTACAAACTAGAAATCGCTGAAAGCGTCGAAGACCTCAAGCAGTTGCTGCGA
>NZ_MVDI01000016.1 GCF_002939305.1 Chroococcidiopsis sp. TS-821
CCATGTAGGCGCACGGAAATAGCAACAGTCCCGACCACCCGATGAATACAAATCGATCTCTTTTTAGCCAGTCATCAACGACGTCGAACCATCCTCGACTCGTTGCCTGTCCTACTGCTATTGTCATTGAACTATAATCCTCGCGGTCTACTAAAAATTGCAACTCATTTGAGGAATTAAATTTTTGACACTTTTCACTACGCTAAGTAGCAAAAATTTATGAGAAAATACCTGTAAACTTACGTTTACTCATATTCCTCATTGGCTTCGTCAAACAGCCCTTACCACTTTCTGGTTATCCAGTCTATGGTTCTTAATCTTTCTTAACTTATCACATTATTCACGCTCTGTAACCAGTCCAGCTATATGGGATTATGGTTTTAGCATTAGCTTCTTAATATAATAGATATCAGAAATTTTACAATTTGACACAAGTTTTCTCAGTAATGTAGGCAATTTGGCAAAATCTAATAACTTAACGTTTATTAAAGTTTTAGAATCAGCAGGGTAGATTAATGACTTTATCATCAACCAAGAATACGGGTGACTTTGCACAAGACAACTCTGCTTCTCAGGTTCTTTATCAAAAAGTTTTAGGTTCAAGGCGTTTTAGTAACTACTGGTGGGCAGTGGTTGTTTCGTTGGGTGCGACCGGCTTTTTACTGGCTGGGCTGTCGAGTTATCTCAAAATTAACTTACTGCCGTTTACTAGCCCTGAGGATATTATGTTTGTTCCCCAAGGTTTGGCGATGACTTTTTACGGTGCTACAGGCTTGCTACTAGCACTGTATCTTTGGCTTGTCGTCATTTTAGATGTGGGAGGCGGTTACAACGAATTCAACAAAGAAACAGGCAAAGTCCGCATCTTTCGTTGGGGATTTTTAGGAAAAAATCGACGAATTGAAATTGATTTTCCGACACAAGACGTGCAAGCAGTGCGGGTAGAAGTCAAAGAAGGGTTAAATCCACGTCGGGCTTTGTACTTGCGAGTAAAAGGTCGGAGAAACGTACCGCTCACGCGTGTAGGACAACCAATATCTTTACAAAAGCTGGAAACCGAAGGCGCACAACTCGCGCAGTTTTTAGGCGTACCGCTCGAAGGTTTATAATCAAATTTTGCAATGATGATGAAACACTCAAGTTGAGTGAATAGCATAATGCATCGAAAAATTCAGTTGTTGTTTGTTGTGTTACTAGTGAGTGGGTTAATGCTAGGAGGATGCACCCCCGATCAAGCTTCTGTATCTTCGCCAACTCCTCCAGCAACGCAGACAACATCGCCTACTACACCTACTACTCCAACGAGTAGTCCACAAATGAAATCACCTATATTAGAAGGAACTGCCACCGTTGTGATGACGGTTAATGGCTCGCCAATTACGATCGAAGTCGATGGAAACAATGCCCCAGTCACGGCGGGAAATTTTGTTGACCTCGTGCAGCGCGGTGTTTATAACGGATTAGTTTTCCATCGCGTTGTCCGACAGCCCGAACCCTTTGTCGTTCAAGGTGGCGATCCGCAAAGTAGAAACCCGAACTTTCCACCACAGCGCCTAGGGACTGGTGGATTTGTCGATCCGAACACAGGTAGCGAGCGCTTTATTCCTTTAGAAATCAAGCCAGAAGGCGCGGCTGAACCAGTTTACAGTCAAACTTTTGAAAGCGCTGGTATTTCAGCCCAACCACAACTACGTCATACACGCGGTGCAGTAGCGATGGCGCGATCGCAGCAGCCAGATTCTGCCTCGTCGCAATTCTACTTTGCTTTAGCTGATTTGCCGTTTTTAGACGGTAGTTATGCAGTGTTCGGTTATGTCACTGATGGGATGGATGTTGTCGATCAAATTCAGCAAGGCGATCGCATCGAATCAGCGCAAGTCACCCAGGGAGCAGAAAACTTACGCGGTGGTCAATAGAAAGAAGCTAAGGAGCGTTGAGTGTTAAATTTTGACTTTTAATTTCCTACTCACCCCTAAGTTGTGGATGTTGTTGTTACTGGTATTGGTTTAGTCTCGTCCTTGGGTGAAAGCCTAGAGGCAAGTTGGCAAAATCTCCTAGCCGGTCAATCTAGCGTTCGAGTACAACAACCGTTTATAGAACAAAAACCACGACCACTAGCACTGATTGCACAACAGCCAGCTGAGTTAGAAAATCTGACTCGGTTGGCGATCGCATCAGTAATCAAAGATGCAGGATTAGAGTTACCACTACCCGATTGTGGAGTCGTAGTTAGCTCAAGTCGCAGTCATCAAGCGGCATGGGAAAACTTTGCACGGCACATGCATGCAAAGAAAAGTCAAAGTGACATCGCACAACCGTGGCTGGCAACATTACCACACGCACCTGCAATCGCTGCAGCACGTCAAATTGGCGCAAAGAATTCAGTTTTAGCACCAATGGCAGCGTGTGCCACGGGTATTTGGACGCTGGCGCAGGCTTATGAACTGATTCAAACAGGGCAGTGTCAACGTGCAATCGCTGGTGCCGTTGAAGCACCAATAACACCACTGACATTGGCTGGTTTTCAGCAAATGGGGGCATTGGCACGAACAGGGGCTTATCCTTTCGATCGCGATCGCGAAGGACTCGCTTTAGGAGAAGGTGCGGCGATGTTTGTGTTAGAAACCGCCAAGCAAGCAAACGAACGTCAGGCAAAAATTTACGGGCAAATTCTCGGCTTTGGTTTGACGTGTGATGCCTACCACGCGAATACACCCGAACCCCAAAGTCGAAGCGCGATCGCTGCGGTCAAGCAATGTTTAGAACGTAGTAAACTATCTCCAACGGACATTGACTATATCCACGCGCACGGTACAGCAACTAAGCTCAACGATCAAAACGAAGCGAATTTACTCCAAATCTTGTTTCCACATGGCGTTGCTGTCAGTTCTACCAAGGGAGCCACAGGACACACTTTAGGTGCTTCTGGCGCGTTGGGTACTGCTTTTTGCTTAATGGCATTGCGCGACCGACTTTTACCACCGTGTGTCGGCTTACAAACACCAGAGTTTAATTTAGATTTTGTCACTACAGCACGCCGCAGTGACATTCGTACGGTTCTTTGTTTTAGTTTTGGTTTTGGCGGACAAAATGCTGTAGTAGCATTGAAAAAATTCGATGAGTAGAGCGCGCGACTTCCTCAATATTCTCCCATGAGTCTTACTGAAGAAATTCTCTCGCAATTGCCTGGCGATATCCTCGGCAGTTTGCGTCGTACCGATCGCCTGTTAGCATCCATCAGAGAAGGTAACAATCCCGTACCCCTAGTCATTCGTCAAGAGCAGGAAGCTTTAGGGACAGTTGATTGGGATGTGGTTATCTGTGGTGGAACTCTGGGAATTTTGATTGGCTGTACTTTAGCACAATTAGGATGGCGTGTAGCACTGATTGAAAGAGGAATTTTGCGCGGTAGAGATCAAGAGTGGAATATTTCGCGCCAAGAGTTGGCAGTTTTCTTAGAACTGAACGTACTCACTGAAGCTGAGTTAGAGCAAGCGATCGCTACCGAATACAATCCTGCCCGCGTTAGCTTTCACGATGGTGTTGAAGTATGGGTACGCGATGTTTTAAACATTGGTGTCGATCCCGTTTATTTATTAGAAACGCTTAAATCAAAGTTTCTTGCGGCTGGAGGTAAATTATGCGAAAACACGCCCTTTGCCAGTGCTACGGTACATCCCAATGGTGTAGCTGTCAAAACAGGAAACGACGCGCCACTCAATACGCGCTTGCTACTTGATGCCATGGGGTACGGTTCTCCCATCGTTCAACAAGCCCGCCAAGGAAAAAAACCTGATGGCATTTGCTTAGTCGTAGGAAGTTGTGCTGCTGGCTTTTCCGAAAATAACACCGGAGATTTACTTGTCTCTTTTACTCCGTTACAAAACCAATGTCAGTACTTTTGGGAAGCTTTTCCCGCGCGCGACGGTAGAACAACGTATTTATTTACGTACATGGATGCTCACCCTAGTCGCCCTACTTTAGAAGATCTATTTGAAGATTATCTGCGCTTAATGCCAGAGTATCAAAATGTAGCTTTAAATCAATTACAGCTACAACGAGCGCTGTTTGGTTTTTTTCCTTCTTATCAGCAAAGTCCTTTACGTCTACCTTGGAATCGAATCTTACCGATTGGCGATAGTAGTAGTAGCCAGTCGCCTGTCAGCTTTGGTGGTTTTGGTGCCACGATCCGTCACCTCAAGCGTTTAACATTTGGTATTCATGAAGCGTTGAGTTGCGATTGCCTTTCTGCGCAAGCTTTAGCACTACTACAACCTTATCAACCAAATATCAGCGTGACTTGGCTATTTCAAAAAGCCATGAGTGTGGGTGTCAATCAAAAAGTTGCACCCGATCAAATTAATCAACTCTTGTCAGCTGTATTTCAAGAAATGAATTTGTTAGGAGACTCTGTATTAAAACCATTTCTGCAAGATGTTGTACAATTTCCGGCATTAACAAAAACACTATTGAAAACAGGATTTAAGCATCCAGCCTTAGTTGCTAAAGTGATTCCGCAGGTGGGATTAAATAACTTATTTACTTGGACGCTTCATTTTTTGAGTTTAGGTGTTTATTCAGGTTTATCTCAATTAACCGCGTTACAAACGTGGAGCAAAAATCTACCTACTGTGCCGAGGTACTACTGTCAAAGATTGCTTGATGCCTGGAAATATGGTTCTGGAAATGATTACGTTGCATGATACCGTTTTACCTAATTTAGGCTGGTATTGTAAGTTTGTAATATTCTATATACCATTGAATAAATTTGTGCATACCTTCTTCAATTGATGTATTTGGTTTGAATCCCACATCCGTCATTAAATCTTCTACATCTGCGTAAGTTGCAGGAACATCGCCAGGTTGCATTGGTAAGAAATTCTTTTGCGCTTTTTTGCCTAATGCAGTTTCAATAATTTCAATAAACTTCATTAACTCGACGGGACGATTGTTACCAATGTTGTAGACTTTGTATGGGGCAGTAGACTCTGGCTGCATGTCTGTGCTGAGATCTTGTGCAGGTTGCGGGGGGTTGTACATCACTCGAACCACGCCCTCAATGACATCGTCTATGTAGGTAAAATCGCGCTGCATCTTGCCAAAATTGTAGACATCGATGGGCTTGCCTGCGGCGATCGCCTGTACGAATTTGAAATAAGCCATGTCAGGTCTACCCCAAGGACCATAAACGGTAAAAAATCGCAGTCCTGTTGTAGGTAAGTTGTATAAATGACTATAAACGTGCGCTATTAGTTCGTTAGCTTTCTTACTTGCAGCGTAGAGGGAAATCGGGCGATCGACGTTATCAGTTACCGCAAACGGAACTTTCTTGTTCGCACCATAGACGGAACTTGAGGAAGCAAAAACTAAATGTTTAATATGACTGCGGCGACAAGCTTCTAGTAAGTTAACAAATCCTGACAAATTACTATCAACATAAGCAAACGGATTTTCCAGCGAATAACGTACTCCAGCTTGCGCAGCTAAGTTTACGACATAATCAAACTCAACGTTTTGAAATAACTCAAATAGTCCCTCGCGGTCAATTAGGTCGAGAAACTGAAACGAAAAATTGGAATAATAATTAATTAGAGCTAATCTATCTTTCTTGAGTTTGACATCGTAATACTCATTTAAATTATCGATTCCGTAAACTTGAATACCTTCATTTATTAGGCGTTGTGCTAGATGAAATCCAACAAATCCGGCAACTCCTGTCACTAAGACTTTCATGGGCATTTTCTCCGGTAACTAAAGGATATTTGTGTGGGAAATAGACAAGTTGATTGCTTGACTTACAGGTAAGCTGTCTTTCAATGGATAGTGAACGACACTTAAACAACCAGACTTTAATTGCAAGCGCCAAAAATTACTAGCATCAAGTCCTAATATTTGACCTATAATACACTTGATAATGGCACTACTAGCAATAACTAATCCAGTAACTAACGTATTAGTTGCCACAGAAGAACAGCGCGAATCAATCGTTTGTTGCCATGCTAGCGGGAAATTGTGTCGAGATACTTGCAACTGTACTGTTGTCGGATGATGTTGCAAAAGATATGCAGTCATCTCTTGGGAAGTGCATAATTCGCTGGTGAGGCTAAAGTCTATCGATATGGGTTTGAGAAATTCAGCTAATTGCTGCAATTGACTTAAAGCGATCGCATCGACAGGCAAGAGTAACAAGCGTAACCCGTGCTTTCCAGCCTTGAGTTTGGGCAGTTCACCTAAATGCGACGTCAGATTTAAAGCACTTAGCTTGGCTGACAGGCTATTTGCCGGGAAATTAAGAATACTCACGCCACAGTTTGATTGCTGAATGGTATGATATCGTGCTGGTGACAAATTGAGGGCGCTGCTAATTAAGGCACGATTTGTACCGCCGTGGCTGACTACTAATATTGTTTTACCTAAATGACGTGGTAAAACGCTTTGCCAAAACTGTTTTGCTTGTTCGTAAAGGTTCAGCACCGGACAGGGCTTGATGGCAGTTGCAGTATTGCGATGGTAGCCTGTACTGAGGGGGTCTTGATTAATAATTTGAAATTTATGCGGACGTTGTTGCCAACATTGATAGTCCGCAGCGAAGTTTTGGCGCACATCCTCAAAAGTTTTTCCTTGCCATAGAGAAAGATCGATCTCTGTAAGATTAGGGTTTGTATTGATTGGGATTAAGGATTTAGTACTGATACCAATACCGTCGATAATTTGATGCGCTGTAGCGATCGCGCGTTGCAAAGGGCTTGTATAGATCGCGTCGATGGCTATTTTCTGCAGAGCAACTCCCGTTTGATAAGCTGATTGATATCCTTTCGCAGTTAACACAGACTCATCACTACGACCTTGGTATTTTCCTTCAGCGTTGAAGGTACTTTGACCGTGACGGACTAGAATGACACGGGTAAAACCCACCTCAGTATTAGACTGCGAGTCCATTGAACTTTTCCTTTCGAGAGTTGTCGGTGCTAATTGTCATACAAAGCATCAAATATTCTTCTTTGCAAGACAATACAGATTTGTTCTGCTGAACAACAGCGTTTCTCATTTAAAACACAGTCATGTTGCTTGCAACTGTGATTTCAATCCCAGACAATTCAAAAGATTTAAGTTAAGTAAGCGGGCATTATGAGAGCTAATTTATAAACAAAATGTTAAGCAGCTAGTCGTTTTAGCAATAACCGCAGCATACCAGCGTCAATCAAAGACTCGCTCACTGCTAGCAGCAGTTCAGAATTTTGGCTTTACCGTCTGGGGAAGACTTCAAACCGATCGTTAATGCACTTGACTACTTCTGTTCGCCACCGTCTCCAGAATCTAGCCAAATTAGCTCTGACGATTTGGAGCGATCGCACTCGTGTCATAGCGCCACCGTTCGTTGCTCCTCAACTACTACACTCATGAGTAGTCCTTATATAGTTAAATAATAAAAATAAAGACGGCACAGTTACGGTAAATAGATGGTGTAATTCTACTCCTCATGAATCAAAAATGAAGAATTTATGAGAAAAATTTCATACTTTTAAAAATTAAGCTGAAGGTTAAGCGATAAGAAACTAGAATGATACCTACAGTGACGTTTGTACAAAAGATGTATTTGTAGTGTAAAGCTACTTAAAAGAATGTGTCCAAGCTTGATTAACCGCGCAAACGATAACCAACACCACGAACTGTTTCAATAAATTGATTTCCTAACTTCTTGCGCAAGTAGCCGACGTAGACATCTACAATATTTGAGCCAGGATCGTAATCGTAGCCCCAGACACGGTTAAGGAGTTGTTCGCGACTTAAAATTTGTCCAGGATGGCGTAAGAAAGTTTCTGCTAGGGTAAACTCTCTAGCGGGTAATTCTACTAAGCGATCGCCTATAGTCGCTTTTCGCGTACGTAAGTCTAGAGTAATATCTCCTACTTTGAGTACAATTTCTTCACTCACTTTTGGTAGTTGCTTATCCCGCAACCGCAACCGCACCCGTGCTAACAATTCTTCAAAGCGAAAAGGTTTAGTAACGTAGTCATCAGCACCGCCTTCTAGCCCAGCAACTTTATCGTTAATATCGTCACGAGCGCTGAGAATGATAATTGGTAGCTGCTCGCCTAAACCACGTATTTCTTCTAAAACTTGCCAACCATCTTTACCAGGAAGACCGATATCTAACAGTAAAAGGTCAAAGCGATCGCTTTGGATCATCTGGATAACTTCATTGCCATCATTTGCTACTGCAGTAGTGAAACCCGCTGCTTTGAGTCCTTTTTCTAGAAAAGAAGCAATTCGAGGTTCATCTTCAGCAATCAGAATATGGCTCATGAGTCACCAGGCTATCTATTTCAAAGACAATTTTCAACAGGTCAAATTAAAACTGTGTCACCTTATAACGGTAAAAAATATTGAGAGGCAATTTTTTCTTCATACAGCGAATAGAAGCTTTAGTAATATGTGCTGACTTAATTCAATGAGCTTCGTAATAGTTGGTGTGAGAGGCGGTATTCACTGTGGTCGTCAAATCTTCTTGAAAATGAAAACCTGTTGTAGTTTCATCATAACAATCTGAAATATCGTACGAACTTGGTAACCGATGAAGAGTACGATAAATGCAAACTTCATCTAGGTACGAATGTTGCATCAATTGACTACTATAAACAATGTTGATAATGCCTCTAGAAACTGGAATATTGACACCACTAAATAGTGCAAGTTTCCTAGTTAGCAGAAAACTGATGTTTTTTGTGATTTCATTAAGCATTGACTGCATAGATTTTACAAGCAAGTTTTGCTACTTCTTCGAAATCGCAATCATCAGGTTCTATATTTCTAAAAATGTTGCATCTGGAGGTACGGAGTCTCGTAAATGTGACTTGGTATGAGGTAATCTCTTCTCACTAGAGATACCTATACCTGTGTCAGAAAGTTCGCTATCGAAAGTAGCGCAATAATGGGTTTGTATAAAAAATAGCAGGTTTTCGCTGTAATGCAATAGCGATCTTTTATACAAAAGTAATAAAATCATGCTGCACGTTGTAGTCAATTAAGCAACAGGAGAATCTACAGGAATGATAAGTGTAAAAGTTGTGCCAACGCCTGGTTGGCTAGAAAGTTCTACTTGACCGCCGTGCGCAGTGGCGATCGCTTGTACAATCGCTAAACCCAAACCCGCACCTTCCGAACGACGACCATTTACACCGCGAGCAAAGCGTTTAAAAATGCGCATTTGATCGCTATAGGCAATTCCTTCACCTGTATCGCTCACCCAGAAACGCGCTTTTCCATTCCTGACAATTGAACCGAGGGCAATCATATCTCCAGGCTGTGTATGCTGTGTCGCATTCTGCGCCAAATTGACAATCGCTTGCGTCAGACGTTGGCGATCGGCAACAATTGAACCACGTCCTTTACTATCAAGTCGCCAGTTACGGACTGCGAGGGTTCGCGCTTTGTTATATATTTCCTCCGTTAAAGACCCGACATCCAGCGTTTCTAAGCATAAAAATTTGGGTTGTTCAGCTTTGGCAAGAATCAGCAAATCATCAACAAAACGACTCATGCGATCGAGTTCGTCAGTAATTAACTCGATTGTTTCCCGCCTTTCTTGCGGATCGTCGCTCATGAGTTCGAGGTGTCCGCGAATAATTGTGATGGGTGTTCGCAGTTCGTGACTTGCATCATTGATAAAATCACGTTGACTGGCAAAAGCCTCCTCTAGCCGATTCATCATTTCGTTAAACGTCAGCGTTAATTCTGCGATTTCATCAGTTCCTCGTACTGGGATACGCTGCGTCAAATCAGAGTTTTGACTGATGGAAAGTGCGGTTTTTGTCAGTAAGTGTAAAGGTGCTAAAATTCTTCCTGCAACTACCCAAGCAAGTACCGACGCGGCGATGGAAACAATAGTTGTGGTTTCAACAACAACCGCGATCGCTTCATCGACTTCTTCGCGCTCTCCAGTGGTAATATGGGCAACAACAAAAACTCCTTGGTCTTCCCCAGTGCTTGCGAGTGGTTCAGCCTGATACGTAATTTTAACTGGCTGGGCAAAGTACAGCAGTTCCCCTAGCGTTGTGTCTACTTGTCCGCGTTCCGGTTTAGTCAGTTTACCCCAGTGTTGAATCAGTGGTGAGTCAGGCTGCAGTGGTTCAGGCAACGCTCTGGGACTATACTTGTACAATTTACCATTTAATATGGTCAATAAAAACTCATCATCGTCAGGAATATTCCGCGACACAAATAAGTCAAACAGCGGGGCGATGTCATTACCTGTAAACGGTTGATTTGTCTCTGGATTAACACTAATAGCTAGTTTGCGAAACTCCTCGACTTCTTGCGTAAGCGATCGCTGCACTCGGTCTTGGACGCGTGCGAACAACGCTTGCCGAATGGCAAAAACGGTTACTACCGAAGAGGTAGCCATCAAAATAATGTACCAGGCTAAAATGCGCGTTCTGGCACTGAGTAAAAACCTATGCCATTTGCGATTCTTCAAGTGCATGACATTTGTGTCAGTCTTGCAGTGATTTGATTAACTGAGCGGCTGCATAAACTTTATATTTTCTACCAAGATAGTTTTCTAGTTTAGGATCAATTGTAAAATTTACTTGCCACTCTAACTACATAGCAACTTAAAAGTAGCTCGATCTTCCTGTGTATGACCTGCGATTTATGTATTAAATATTACCACATACCAAGTATTCAATCGTCTTTGTTACTATTAGTCAGCCATTAAAATCCTTATGGATTTCCCCTTAGCACGCCAATATTTCTGGCAAGAAATTCATCAACCCGACGCTCAAATCGACTTAGCCAAAGCCGCACTTTACATCGCGCAAGAAGAGTATCCACAACTTGATGTTGAAGAATACCTGAATGCACTTGATACAATGGCAGCCGAAGTACGAGAACAACTGCCCAACGAACGATACCCCTTGCGGATTATTCAGACTGTTAATCGCTACTTGTATGACGATCTCGGCTTTACTGGTAATACAACGAGTTACTACGACCCGCGAAACAGTTTTTTAAATGATGTCATCGAGCGGCGTACAGGAATTCCGATTACACTCTCTCTCGTTTACTTAGAAGTTACTAAACGCATTGATTTTCCGATGTTGGGAGTGGGAATGCCAGGACATTTCCTCATTCGCCCGAACATCCAACAAATGGAAATCTTTGTCGATCCTTTTAATCGTGGTGAGGTGTTGTTTCCGGAAGATTGTCAAGAAAAACTTAGCCAAATTTACGCTCAGCCAGTGCAGCTACAAAGTTCTTTTTTAGATGCTGTCACGCATCGGCAGTTTCTGGCACGAATGCTGACTAACCTCAAATTTGCCTATCTGCAAAAAGAAGAGTTAGCAAAAGCCCTTGCTGCGGTAGAGAGAATCTTACTATTATTTCCTGATATACCAGTAGAATTGCGCGATCGCGGTTTACTTTATTACCAACTTGGCGACTCGAAGGCAGCAATTAACGACCTGCAAGCGTATCTCGCAAAAGTTCCCCAAGCCTCTGACGCACCTGTTATTCGTCGTCTTCTTAACCAACTAGGAAACTCTTAAGCCGGAATGATTTATTCTCCTTTGCCCGGCGCTGCTATTTCCTCTGCTAAGCGCTTCAAGCGACGTAACTGATCTTGCATATCTTTTTGTGTCAAAGCCAAAGCAAAAATATTGAAGCCCCAGCGAACTACAGGATGAGGAATTTCAAACTCAAAATTGTTGACAAGATGCGTTATGCGATCGCGTGGTTGACATTCCCAGCGGTCGCGTCCCTGGAAAAAACCTTGAAACTCCCACACTACTAATCCAAGCGATCGCTCGATGACGATATTATGCAAGGTAGGTTTGACAAAGGGAATTTGAATAACAAAGCGACTGCGGCTGCCAACATCAGTACTCCAAGCACCAACTGGCTCGCAACGAAGCAATGGATTGAGCCAACGATGCATCAATGTTCGATCCGTGATGCAGCGATCGACGACCTCTATACTGGCATTGATATCAATTGACTGTTTTATTTGACTAACAGGCATAAACGAGCCAAAGTAGTAATGAACGCTTGTAATGAGAAATTAAGAACAACTTACCAAATCAGCATCTCAAGCAAAAGTAATTCAGACTCTCTTGTCCAGAACGTTAACTTAATTTAAGGCAACTCCTTTTCTATGCACTAAATTAGGTTATTTGCTGTATTATAAGTTACCATTATTCAACTTAATCAAACAGTTTTAATCAAGACTTGCGACTAATAAAGATGCGGTGTCGCAGTAACAGCATTTTCTAGTGTTGAACTTGGTCTTAATTGTTGTAATTAACTTCAGCTGTTGTACAGCCTATTAGATATCAACTCTACTCAGCCGGAAAACAATTTTATTTTAGTGTCTCTAGTCAGACCTTAACGGTATTTAATTCCATTAAAAAATGAGAAAAAATTGAATTTTTAGAGCTAATTACGCATAGAGGTAGATGCCAAACGTTAAACTTCAGCATCAGTCTAAATATTGACGTAATATTCTATTTTTCTAGGTGGTTTACTCGTATAATGCAAGCGAAACAACCAACTCAAATGTAGGATTATTTACTGTAACCTAAATTTTGCAAGGAAAATTCGTATTCTCTCCTCACACCTGACGTTTACTCTAAAAAACCATGAATGGAACTTGGCAAGGTATAGCAAATGGAGTAAAAGTGCCAATCCTCAGCAATGCAATCCTGGCACAATTTCAACAACAAGCTCCCGCGGGGCAACCCCTACAGCAAACAGGACAAGCTGTACAGGATACGGTAGGCTTCACGACCGGCTTGCTAGCAGGTCTATGGGCATTTTTACCAAATTTATTAGCGGCACTGCTAGTATTAATCGTTGGTTGGATTATTGCAGCGATCGCCAAAGCAATCACCAAAGGACTTCTTAGCCGCACTAATATAGACAACCGCATTGCCGCCGGCATTGTTGGGCGTACCGACTCGGGCGAGCTACCCCGCGTTGAAAACCTAATCGGCAACATTGTCTTCTGGATCATCATCATATTCACAGTTGTCGCCGTTCTGCAAGCACTCAACTTGCAAGCGGTATCGCAGCCACTAAACAACTTTCTCAATCTTGTTCTAGGCTTTATACCGCGAATCATTGGCGCAGCAATTTTGTTTGGTGTTGCGTGGATTATCGCAACAATCGTCAAATTAATTACAACACGAGGATTGCAAGCATTACGGCTCGATGAACGTTTAGATCAGCGCGCGCCCGACGAACCGCGCGAACCAAACCGCATGTCATTGAGCGAAACAATTGGTAATGCGCTGTACTGGTTCATCTTTTTGCTCTTTCTCATTCCGGTTCTCGATACTTTAGGGCTGCAACAAGCGCTGCTCCCAGTCCAGAACCTCGTCAATGAAATTCTCTTAATTCTGCCAAATATCTTGGCAGCAATTTTGATTGCGGCTGCAGGTTGGTTACTCGCAACAGTTGTCCGGCGAATTGTCACCAATTTGCTCGCGTCAACTGGATTAGATAGAATGGGCGAACGGTTTGGGTTGGGCAGAACTCGCACCAGTACGTCAACACAATCGCTATCAGGAATCATCGGTACAATCGTTTACGTACTGATTTTAATTCCGGTAGCAATTGCGGCATTGAATGCGCTGCGAATCGAAGCCATTTCCGTTCCGGCGATCGCGATGCTGCAGCAAATCCTCAACGCGCTACCGGCAATTTTCACGGCGGCATTAATTCTGATTTTAGGTTACTTCCTCGGTCGCTTTGTAGCAGATTTGGTAACAAACATTCTTTCTAGCTTGGGCTTTGATAACATTTTCTCCGTCATTGGGTTATCGGGCTTGCAACGCCGTCGCATTCCTACAGATATCAGAAGAACCGAAGAAGTATTTGTGATTCCGCCGCCTGGTAGCGAACAAGAAACCACATTACAACCTGAGCGCACGACAGCTGAAACCGCAGCCGCTGCAATCTCGACGCGCACGCCATCAGAAGTTGTCGGAATCATTACCTTAGTGGGAATTATGCTGTTTGCAACAGTAGCAGCTGTCAACATCTTAAATATTCCCGCACTGACCGCACTCGTAAGTGGTTTAATTGTTATCTTTGGGCGCATTTTGGCTGGCTTGATCGTGTTTGCGATCGGTTTATTCCTGGCTAATCTGGCGTATAGCTTGATTGTCAGTTCCTCTAGCAACCGTCAGGCACAGGTTTTAGGTCAAGTCGCAAGAGTTGCCATTATTGTCTTTGTCTCAGCCTTAGCACTGCAACAAATTGGCATTGCGACAGAAATCGTCAACTTAGCCTTTGGACTACTTCTAGGGGCAGTTGCTGTAGCAGTTGCGATCGCCTTCGGTTTAGGTGGACGCGATATTGCTGCGCAACAAGTGCGTAACCTGTTGAGTTCCTTCCAAGAACAACGCAATCAACCACCACGTCCTTAGAAGAAAGCAGAGGAGCAGAGGTACAGAGGAACTAGTGCGGTGCGGAGGTTCCCTCCGTTGTAGCAACTGGCGCGAGCAGAGGTGCAGAGGGAAGAATACGGTTTTCTATCTATTCAAAACTCACCACTCAGAACCAATCACTCGTCACTTATCTCTCATCTCTCGCTCCTCACCCCTAACTTACTGCGCAATTCATCTTTAATTCGATTGATAATTGATGCTTCATCAAGTGACGCTAGGATACTCTGTACTACGGCTTTCGGACCTTCAGGTCCCCAAGTTGCCCCATTGGCAAGGTAAGTTTTCGTAACTTGTCCGATACCATACGACGACACTCCAGCCACTCCAGCTTGTGTCAATGCCACAGAAACATAGGGACCTAGTGAAAGACCGCCAGTTGCTGTTGCAGAAACGCCTAGTAAAGATTTCAGCGAACTTAAGCCCAAGTTTGTCAGTAACTCGCTAATGCTGATTCCACCCATACTGATGGCAATTTTTTGTAACAGTCCAACGGCACCCGTTTGCGTCATCGGAATATCATAGAGTTTCGATAGACTGAGGATTAACGCAATATCAATAACCGCACCACTCATCAAATCAACGACGGTTAAGGGATTGAGTGCGATCGCGGTGGCTTTAGTCATCACAGCACGCCAAATTAACTGATTCGCACTGCGATCGCGCTCTTCAAGTTTTCGCTGCACTAATCGCTCGTTGACGCGATCGGCATAAAGCATACTGTTGAGTGCTAGCAAAGCCTTGCCCTCGCGGCGCAAAATTTCTAGAATTTTTAGCTTGAGTTCCTCAACTTGTGGCGTACTTGCCCGCAGTTGTACGCCTCGCGTTCCATCAGGGCGCTGCACCGCCGTTCTGACCAGTGGTGAAGCCGCCGCCATCACAATTTCGTCAGGTGAAAGCAACTCGCGGACGCGCTCATCGCGAATTTTCTGGTAAATCGCTAGGCGATCTGCTTGCGGATACTGGTCGATTTTGTTAAATACAAGCAAAATTGGCTTGCCAGCTTCGCGCAGTTGTGATAGCGCTGCGTGTTCTACCTGCGTTATATCGCCAGCCACAACAAATAAGATCAAATCAGCTTGTGCTGCGACTTGTGTTGCTAGTTCAGCGCGAGTTTCGCCATCAACTTCATCTAACCCTGGAGTATCAATCAGTTCAACTTGCGAATTGCCAGCACCTGTCAGTGTTGCTTTTTGATACGAATCGCCGTTGATGGTTTCTTCGCTGACACTCCAAGCCACTCGCGATGCTGTGCGCGTGACACCGTGCAGAGGACCGGTGACAAATACAGGTTCTCCTACTAAAGCATTAAGTAACGATGACTTGCCTCTCCCTACCATACCAAAGGCAGCAATTTGGAGGACTCGACGCTCTAAATTGCTGAGCATCGTTTCTAACTGCTGAATTTCTGCTTCTAAACCGTGACGCTCTTGAGGAGAAAGATTGAGTTTTGTAACTAAATTGTGGAGTGTATTTTTTGCTTGTTGATAATTTAGTTCGGCTTGAATCTCTGTGACGCTAGAAATTGCCCGCTCTAATTCTGCATCATCGCAATCCTCTAAAAGCGAAGCCAAGCTTTCGCCAAGCGATTCTGATGTTTGCTGGCGCTGCTCTAAACTTTGAGACAATTTGTTTCTATCAGCAGTGGGATCGGGCGATGCAAAAGTCAAGTGGCTTACCTCCAAGTATCGCAAGTATCAGCAGTTGCGGAATGCTTCATCTCGATCCTAATCATCTTTGAAAGCAAAAGGTTGTTCGGTTGTTTCACCTCCCTTAGGAGGTGTAGAAAAAGTTGATCTTTGATTCCTGATTTCGGCTTTCTCTAAAACGATCTACCCTAGGAAGTGATCTAAATTTATATCTTTGTATCTTTGTTGTGAGTTGTCACCTATAGGCAAAATGGAAAGTTAGTCATTTAATCGTTCTTGTCGAAGTTGGGAAGCAAAGGATTGTGAGTCGTAAGCGATTACCTGAAACTACTGCCCATGTTAGGATTACACGACAATCCTGGCAATTTGGCTACTTAGAAGGAGAAGTGCGAGCCGGCGATTTTGAATGGCAGTTTCAATGGTGCTTTCGGCGCGGAGAATTGTCTGTCAAACCTTCTCAAGGTCGCGCGCTTATCAAAGAACCGTTAGGACGTTTTCTAGAACAGAAAGATTATCAACTCGAACCAGGAGGAGATTACGCCTTTACGATTCGTGCAGAGCTTTAGGAGGGATAAGCAGAAAGTGATTAGTGACTAGTGGTTAGTGAATGGTTTTGAATTATAGAAAATTTTCTCGCTTTTTACTCTTGCTGGACATTGGGCACTTAAAACTTGTAACTTCACGACTCAAAATTCAAAACACTCATTGTGCTAACCGATTGAGATATCTTTCGATTAACAAAATGGCGACAATATCATCGATGGGTTTTGGTGGTTGACGTAAACCGCGTGGGATGAGTTGTTGCAATCCGCGGGGAGGAAACATTTGCCAGTAGCGATCGCGCGCTTCTAAGCTTGTATACCGTTCGTCAACCATGATAATTGATGGCGGTTCGGACAGTTCTTGCTCTAGTTGTTGTTTCCAGTTTTTAGCAGTAGTTTGATCCCCGATAACGATTAATGAAATAGGAAATTGTTGACGAAGTTGTTTAATTGTGGCGATCGCTGCTGTTGCCGAGATAACTTGATGATAGTACAGTTGACGGTCTAATCCCATCACTGCTATTCCACACTTGTCGCGCCCTGGATCAAACCCTAAAATAGCTGGCTGCATCGATAAAAACCTTCTTCTGAAAAGTCGAGAATCAGAGGTCTGAGGTTTGGAAATTAACAGTGTTTTAATTCATAAGGAAACGCGAACGACTTTTTTACCAACGCGCAGCAATCGAGACAATCATCTGCTTCCCGACCTCCAACCTCTTCTCTTAGGTACGAAATATGACTTGTCCATTTTGCGTTGCTAACAATTCAACTTTCAAAGGTCCAGCAGTGTAAGTCACCTCTGCTGCTACTGCTTGAATTTCAACGGCTTGATTGTATTGTTTGAGTTGCTCGATAAAACCAATCAATGTTTCAATTCGATTATCTCCAATTTGGATGGTATCGCCTAGAATACCTGCTCTTTGGGCGCGAAAATTAGAAGCTCCTAAAAGAAGTTCGACCCGCTGTCGAAGTTCAGTGTCTGACATAGTCGCAGGATTAGCAGAAATTGCGGCTAAGACATCACCAGGACGAAAAACAACTTGATTTTGAGCCGCATCAGCGATCACTTGTACGGATCTTTCTCCCAAAACATAATTACCTGCTGATATAATTCGAACAACGTAGTCACGTCCATCATTAATCTGCGCAATAAGTTGGTCAACTTGCGCAGGCGAGATATTGACGACTTGCTCATTGACGTGTTCGATACCAGGTTGAGTAAATCGCAGCGCTACTCGATTTGCTTCTCCCAAGAGTTGATCGACAGCTTGACGCGCAGCTTTGGGATCGACAATCCGCACAACTCCACCAGCTAAAACTTGACCGCGAAACAACGCCACATTTCCACGCCGCAGTACTTGTAGGTTTCTTTCAAGGTTTTGTGCTTCTTGTTCGAGATAGTTTTGTTGAATTTCTAATTGTTTAAGGCGGCTTTCGCGCTGGGCAATCACGCGATCGCGTTGCGTAATACTTTCATCAAGTTTAGCAATTTCGCGATCGCGCTGGCTAATTTGTGCTTTGAGTTGATCGCGTTGTTCGACTAATTGCTGTAATTCAGATTGTACTTGTTGAATTTCGGCGCGTAATTCGCGCGCGCGTTGCGAGACTGTTCTCAACCTTGCTTGCGCTTGCTGAAACTGTGCAGAAACTTGATTTAACTTTTCTTGGGTTTGATTGAGTCGGGCTTGTGTTTGCGACTGTTGGACTTGGGTGCGGTTAAGTTGCGCTTGCGTTTGTGCTTGTTGTGTTCGTGCGGCTTGTAGCGATTCATTGATGGCTTCTAAACGTTGTTGCGCTTCGGCTTCGCGTCGTTGAGCTTCTCGCTGCTCGGCTCTTCGTTCGGCTCTTGCTTGAGCGAGTTCCTGTTGAACTTGTGTTTTTTCTTGAGTTGTTGCTTCGAGTTGTTGACGCGTGGCTTCGAGTTCCTGGCGTCTGTCGCGCAGTTCGCTTTGAATTTCTTCGAGTTCAAACACGCCAGTACGCAGTCGTTCATCTGCTGCAAATAAGATTGCTAACGTCGAAGCTGAAATGATACTTCCTGTCAAAATCGTAATTAATACCGCGGTGTTACGCGGACGCAGATTAAATAAGCTTAAGCGTGCTTTACCAACTCGCGTACCAAGGCGATCGCCCACCGTTGCGATTACGCCTCCTAAAATCAAAATCGATGCAATTAAAATGTATCCGGTGGTCATTTTTAGCTTTTTGTTACCCCTCCAGATACAGCCTACTACCTTTTAGAAGTAAGTTAAGTTCAGTCAAGAATTTGAGAGAAAATTACAGTTGCTAGTGGCTAGTTACTAGCGCTACTAACCACTTTTCCAATCGCTCAACTAAACTGTTGACTTAGCGCTACTGGATTATGTACGGTAATTTTCTTCTTGTGTATAGAAATCATGTTTTCCTGACGCAAGTCTCCGAGCAGTCGCGTGACAGTGACGCGTGTTGAACCAATGGCTTCAGCGATCGCCTGATGCGATAGCTTCAAGTCGATTGTGATCCCGTCTGCATTGGGAACGCCAAAGTCGCGACACAAAATTAACAAAAAGCTGACTAAACGCGAACCCATATCGCGGTGTGCTAAGGTTTCAATCATCATTTCTGTTTGCAAGATCCTTGATGATAAGCCACGCAGCATCAACATTGATAATTCGGGATTATCTTTTAACGATTGCTCGACTTGTTCTATCGGTGCTGATAACAATTCGACGGGTGTAAACGCGACAGCGTGATAAAACCGATCGGAACGGTTCCCCGTCAGCAGTGACAAAACCCCAAAAACACTGTTCTCGCGCAGTAGCGCTACCGTGATTTCCTCTCCCGCTTCATAAACGCGCGAAAGCTTCACCGCACCTTTAATAAGAAAATAAACTCGTTCTGCTGGATCGCCAGGAAAAAATATCGTTTTACCTCGTTCAAAAGTTTCCACAACTGGTGGAAATGAGCCAGCGCCCACTTGACGAAATACAGCTGCTAACGGTCTATCTTGCGTCACGACCATATATCCTTGCCCTTACCGATGCTCGAAAGCCTACACCAATTCAACACATTCCACACGCGAGTTTGAGACTTTAAATCAATTAAGCCGACTTGCATTCGGGATTTTGTAGTCTAGTTTACATAAAATCTAAAATTACAAATTCCCTGTCTTAAATCAAGACTTTAGACTAATTTACATACAATTCGTTCAACTACTACTAGTTAGCATAACTTGTCAACCTCTTAAGTGAGAAACTAAGCTTTTACAAGGAAATGTGTGCCATTTTCTTTGTTCGTTACGGTGAATGCAAATCATCCGTGAAAGTTAGAGCTGTAAAAAAGCTCCTGAATTTTCCCACCTGTGAGAAACTAAAGTAGTTGGGAAGCTTTCTACCTCGTTCTCAATTCTGGAGGATGAAAACAAGGAGAATGTTTCTTTGAAGGGTTGAAAGGCAAATCTAAGCTTTTGAGGTTTGATATAAGCGATGTACGCACGAGCCATCGCCCTAAAAAAGCTTCCCAGATTCCAGTATCCTCAAGAAGGTTGCATAAGTTAACTACCATGCTAGATTTAACTGGAAAAAATGCTTTAGTAACGGGCATTGCTAACAATCGCTCGATCGCCTGGGGAATTGCTCAACAACTGCACAAAGCAGGAGCCAACATTGGTGTAAGTTACCTTCCGGATGAAAAGGGCAAGATGGAAAAAAAAGTAGCGGAACTTGTTGAACCGCTCAACCCTAGCTTATTTGTTCCCTGCGATGTCCAAAATGAGGCACAGATTCAGTCTACCTTTGCAGCAATTCAAGAAAAATGGGGCAAACTTGATATTTTGATTCATTGTCTGGCGTTTGCCAATAAAGAAGATTTAAGCGGAGAGTTTAGCAATACCTCGCGGGCTGGATTTGCCAAAGCTTTAGAAATTAGCACCTATTCGCTTATTCAGTTGAGCGCAGCTGCCAAGCCTTTGATGACAGAAGGTGGAAGTATTTTGACATTGACTTATTTAGGCGGCGATCGCGTTGTCCCCAACTACAACGTCATGGGAATTGCCAAAGCGGGATTAGAAATGAGTGTCCGCTATCTAGCATCAGAACTTGGTCCGCAAAATATTCGCGTCAATGCGATTTCTGCAGGTCCTATCCGAACGCTTGCTTCTTCAGCCGTTGGTGGTATTTTGGAGATGATTCACCATGTCGAAGAAGTTGCACCTTTGCGGCGTACCGTGACTCAATTAGAAGTCGGTAATGCAGCCGCTTTTTTGTGTAGCGACCTCGCAAGCGGGATCACCGGACAAATTTTGTATGTCGATGCAGGCTACGAAATTATGGGGATGTAGTTAAATTAGCATTGTGGGGAAGCAGGCATCTCGCCTGCCGTTCGCAAAATTGTAGCATGGTATTAGAGTTGTTCTTGTTAATTTTGACTCCATGCAGTTAAGCGATCCTCCAGAGCGGGGCGACACCCTACAACAAATCTCCAACATTGCCGTAGCGCGAACAGCTTCGATTCACCGCACTACCGGCGAAACGGATGTCCAAGTGAATTTAAATCTTGACGGTACAGGCAAGTGTACAGCAGCAACGGGCATACCGTTTCTTGACCATATGCTGCATCAAATCGCGTCACATGGTTTAATTGACTTAGATGTCCGCGCAACAGGCGATCTCGAAATTGACGATCACCATACCAACGAGGATGTTGGTATTACTCTGGGACAAGCGCTCAACAAAGCATTAGGCGATCGCAAAGGAATAGTTCGTTTTGGTAACTTTCTCGCGCCTTTAGATGAAGCTTTGGTACAAGTGGCGCTAGACTTCTCAGGACGCCCTCATCTCAGCTACGGCTTACAAATTCCAACTCAACGCGTAGGTACGTACGACACTCAACTCGTGCGGGAGTTTTTTGTGGCGATCGTCAACCACAGTCAAATGACACTCCACATTCGCCAACTTGATGGTATCAACTCGCACCATATCATCGAAGCTACATTTAAAGCTTTTGCCAGAGCAATGCGCATGGCGCTAGAAATTGATCCCCGACGTGCAGGAACAATTCCTAGTTCAAAAGGAGTTTTATGACGCTTAGTACCCTGATTGAATCGAGTGGAAGAGTGTAATTGAGGAGCGTCTTCACTCAACACTCACCATTGAGAAATTATAACTATCTATCTCCTCTGCACCTGAAGCTTCCTCTGCTTCTTCAACTCTCTGACTCCTTCTTTGACACGGGGGTTACACATCCTAGGGTAGATGGATACTATAGTAAGCATTGATATTTATTAAGAATTATCAATGTTTATTTCTCCTAGCGGTACGAGTTTGAAAAACTCCTTGACAAAAACACTGTTTTTTGGTCACGAACCCACTCCAGAGTTACTTGGCATCTTAGTGGTTTACTTTGTGCAAGGTATTCTGGGGTTATCGCGGTTAGCGGTGAGCTTTTTCCTCAAAGACGAGTTGGGCTTGAGTCCAGCAGAGGTATCAGCACTGTTTGGGATTGTGGCGTTACCTTGGATCGTTAAACCTCTGTTTGGGTTCATCTCCGATGGTTTGCCGATTCTCGGATACCGACGACGTCCTTACCTGATCTTGTCAGGAATCTTAGGCTCGCTTTCTTGGGCGGGGTTAGCAACAATCGTCCACACTTCTGCTGCTGCCACTTTAGCACTCGCAATTGGTTCGCTGTCAGTCGCGATCGGGGATGTGATTGTTGACTCGCTTGTCGTAGAACGCGCGCGCGCCGAATCACAAGGAGAAGTCGGCTCGTTACAATCGCTGTGTTGGGGTGCTTCAGCGTTCGGTGGCTTGATCACTGCGTATTTTAGTGGATTACTCCTCGAACTCTTTTCCACGCGCACCATCTTCTGGATTACGGCTTCTTTTCCGTTGATTGTCTCCATAGTCGCGTGGTTAATTAGCGAGTCTCCTGTTAGCGAAAAACCAGATCTATCGACTATTAAGCATCAACTGGGGGAATTACGTAAGGCGATTACACAAAAAGCCATTTGGTTACCCACCGCATTTGTCTTTATTTGGCAAGCAACTCCTACGGCTGATGCCGCTTTCTTTTTCTTCACAACGAATGAATTGGGATTTGAACCAGAGTTTTTAGGAAGAGTCCGCCTCGTTACGAGTATCGCTTCGCTTGTTGGCGTGTGGGTATTTCACCGCTTTTTGAAAAGTGTCCCGTTTCGCGTCATTTTTGGGTGGAGTACCGTACTCTCAGCGGTTCTAGGGATGAGTACGCTGCTACTTGTAACGCATACTAACCGGGCTTTGGGCATTGATGACCATTGGTTTAGCATTGGTGACAATCTGATCCTCACGGTGATGGGGCAGATTGCATATATGCCAGTTCTAGTGTTGGCAGCACGTTTATGCCCTCCAGGCGTGGAAGCAACCTTATTTGCACTGTTAATGTCAATTTCTAATTTAGGAGGTCTGCTTTCCTATCAATTAGGCGCCTTACTTATGCATTGGATGGGGATTACGCAAACTAACTTTCAAAACCTTTGGCTACTCGTTGTCATTGCCAACGTCAGCACATTGTTACCATTACCGTTTCTCAATTGGCTACCCGCAACTGAAATCACAACCCGGACAATTGAACCTAATGCAGAAACTGATGCTGATGCAACTTCTACCAAGCTTGGACAAGGACGATTACCAGAATTGATGTCTGAGTTAGTTCCGCAGTCACTCTTGCAACAGCCCGCCAAAGAACCCGCAGAGTAGATTTTAGCTTTATAGTCTTTAACCATTAGCCATTACAGCTATGCAACTTCACGAACGCGCATCTACAGTACCTATCCACTCCTATCAACGCCAAGACTGGCAAGGAGGATACAAGTCGCTCAAAACTGAATACGATTACTGGATTGACGACATTGAAGGGCAAATTCCACCAGAATTGCAGGGAACTTTGTTTCGCAATGGTCCAGGGTTATTAGATATTAACGGTATGCCAATCCACCATCCGTTCGACGGCGATGGTATGGTTAGCGCGATCGCCTTTAAAGATGGTCGCGCGCACTTCCGTAACCGTTTTGTCCGTACTGCTGCGTTCTTAGAAGAACAAAAAGCTGGCAAAATCCTCTATCGCGGTGTTTTCGGTACGCAAAAGCCTGGTGGTTGGCTAGCAAACGCCTTCGATCTGCGCTTGAAAAATATCGCCAATACCAACGTTGTCTATTGGGGCGGTAAACTTTTAGCATTATGGGAAGCTGCCGATCCCCACCGCCTCGATCCGGCAACGCTGGACACCTTAGGTAAAGACTCACTCAACGGTGTTTTAGCTGACGGCGAAGCTTTCGCTGCACATCCTCGTATCGATCCTCGGTGTAACCAAGATGGTGGCGCACCGTGCATGGTGAACTTCTCGATCAAGCCTGGTTTGTCTTCAACAATTACGATTTTTGAGTTAGATCCAGCGGGAAACGTAATTCGCCAACACGCGCACAATGTTCCTGGGTTCGCATTTATTCACGACTTTGCCATTACCGAAAATTACTGCATCTTCTTCCAAAATCCGATTGCATTTAATCCGATTCCTTTTGTTTTAGGTTTGCGCGGTGCGGGAGAATGCATTAAATTCCTTCCTAACCAACCAACCCGCATTGTTATCATTCCAAGACATAAATCGCGTCACGTACAAATTCTAGAAACGCAATCTGGTTTTGTTTTTCATCACGCGAATGCATTTGAGCAAGGCGATGAAATTTTTATCGACTCGATTTGTTACGAATCTTTTCCTGAAGTTGAAGCTGGAAGTGACTTCAAACAAGTTGATTTTGATGCGCTCAAACCAGGACAGCTCTGGCGCTTTCATGTCAACTTGCAACAGCAAACCGTAGCGCGAGAATTAATTGAACCACGTTGTTGTGAATTTCCGACGATGCATCCTGACAAAGTTGGACGTGCTTGTCGGTATTTGTATCTGGGGGCGGCGCATGCTGCGACTGGAAATGCACCTTTGCAAGCCATTCTCAAAATCGATTTAGAATCAGGGCAGCGACAATTGTGGAGTGCTGCACCGCGCGGTTTTATTAGCGAACCAGTTTTTGTCGAACGCCCTGGCGCTGAAAGTGAAGATGATGGCTGGATATTGGCGTTAGTTTATGATGCAGCGTATCATCGTTCCGATGTCGCGATCTTAGATGCACGTAATTTAGAGCAAGGTGCGATCGCGCGTCTCCACCTCAAGCACCATATTCCTTATGGATTGCACGGCAGTTTTACGCCGGAATTATTTATATCAAATGACTAAGTAACAACCACAAAAATAGAGCTTGCGTGCTTGCCTTTAATAAGTGCGCAAGTGCTTTTATTAAAACTTATAGTTAAAACTGAGTAAAAATAATTACTTTAATTGATATAAACTAACATCACGGCTGAGAAGCTATTTATATTTTTTCACTCACATCTAATACACATCATACATCTGCAGATAAAATAAGCTGAGGGTTACTAATACACTAGCTGCGTCATGCGCTCCAAAAATTAGTAGCCTTCTTTTTTTCAGTTTTAACGTTTAACTTGCTTTATGCCTTATTTTGCAGAAAGTAGGGTATTTACTATATCTTGAAGTAAGATGGCTCAAACAACCTAAGAAGGTGAAATCGCAATGCAACCAATGCAACTCAGTAATCAAGGATCAAATCAATGAATACACCCGAAGAAGAACACATTGCGTATGTAGTAGTAGAACAAATAAACACTAATCCAGCGCCGACTGTAAAAAGGATTAAATTGATGAACACGCCAGAAGAAGAACAAATTACATATATTGCAGTTGAACCGAATAAATCAAATACGATGCAAATACGATGCAAACAATGAAACCACAACTAACGGCTGGAGATAGTTCTGGTAATGGAAACTTAGAAAAAGTTAGGGATATTTTATTTGGAAATCAAATTCGGGAGTTTGATAAAAAGTTTAATCGGTTAGAAGAACGTTTCCTTAAAGAATGTACGAATTTACGTAATGATACAAAAAAACGGCTAGACTCCCTAGAGGCATATATTAAACAGGAAATAGAATCTCTGACTATAGAAATTAAAACTCAGCAAACTGCTAGCGAAGAAGCATTAAAAGAGCTAAATCAAAGTACCAAAGATATTACTAAATCTCTAGAAACAGAAACTAAAAAGCGTTTAGAATCTCTAGACTCTTAAATAAAGCAAGAATTTAATACATTAACTGAGCAAATTAAAAGCGAACATGCTGAGCGAGACGAAGCAATAGAAAAAGTAACACAACATATCCAGGATACAACAAAAAACTTAGAGAAAAGAATTGCTCAATTAGACGAGCAAACAGCACAAAAGCAACGAGAGATGCGCCAGCAAATTCTGGAACAAGCTAATAACTTTGATAATGAAATACAAGCGAAATATGCACAAATTGTTGCTTTAATTGAAAAGGAAGTTCAGGAAGTACGCAATGAAAAAATGGATCGAGTAACTTTAGCTAATTTACTTACACAAATGGCTATGCAACTAAATAATGAATTTGACGTGCTCGGAAATGATTAATTAAGTACGCTACTAAAGTTTAAATTATTATTAGTTTAGCCCAGAAGTTTAAGCTTTTGGGCTACCAGTGCATAACGATAAGCAGTATTTAAATTAGAAATTATGTAAGCGATGACTGAATTTTCTACGCACGAACCTACCACAAATTCGTTAGACACAAATGATGATTCAGAAATAGATGCGATCGCTGAATTGCGCAAGCTGTTAATTTCTCCTGAACAAGAGAAACTCGAACAAATACAGAAACGATTAGACGATCCGCAAATTCATGCAGAAGATATCAGCCGCGTTCTTCCAGAAGCTATTATTTTGCGATCGCTCCAAAACGACGAACAACTTACTCAAGCGTTATTACCTACTGTAGAAGAAGCAATTCAAGCTTCTGTCAAAAAAGATCTACACGTCTTAGCTAATGCTATTTTCCCTATTATTGGACCAGCAATTAGAAAATCTATTGCGACAACTTTAAGCACAATGCTCCAATCACTCAATCAAACATTGGAACATAGCTTTTCGATACAAAGTTTTAAATGGCGGTTAGAAGCCCGTCAAACAGGCAAATCCTTTGCGGAAGTAGTGCTGCTACGGACTCTCCTTTACCGCGTCGAACAAGTTTTTCTCATTCATAAAAAAACAGGCTTATTACTGCAACACGTGACTGCTGATTTAGTTGCTACTCAGGATGCAGATCTAGTATCAGCAATGCTAACAGCAATTCAAGATTTTATTCAAGATTCTTTTCCAGTGAAAGCTGGTGAAAATTTAGAAACTTTACAGTTTGGCGAGCTTACTATTTGGATCGAACAAGGTCCGCAAGCAGTATTGGCAGGTGTTATTCGTGGCAATGCACCTGAAGAGTTGAGGTTAGTATTTCAGCAAGTAATCGAAACCATACATAGAGAATTTCAACGAGAACTCAAGATATATGAAGGTGATGATTCTTTATTTGAATCTAGCCGAAAATATTTGGAAAGTTGCTTGCAATCTCAGTATTCTGTCAAAGAAGAGAAACATTCTCCAGTTTTATGGATTCTCCTCGGTTCGCTACTTTTTGCTACTGGTTTGTGGAGCTTTCTTTCTTGGCAAAGTAGACACCGTTGGCAAACTTATTTAACACGGCTAGAAGCACAACCTGGAATAGTTGTTATTACAACAGGAAGGCGCCATGGTAAGTATTTTGTTTCCGGATTACGCGATCCGTTGGCGATAAATCCTCTCACTCTTTTGCAAGAATCAAATATTCAGCCCCAAACAGTCGTTAGTCAGTGGGAACCTTATCTTTCTTTTGAATCAAACTTTATATTACAAAGAGCAAAACAGGTTTTACAACCTCCAGAAACTGGAACTTTAGCAATTAATGAAAATGGCGTACTTTCAGCCACGGGTTCAGCACCACAGCAATGGATTACTGAAGCTCAAAAATTGGTACGTACTATTCCAGGAATTACTCAATTACAAACAAAAAATTTAACTGAAACTGACTTTCAAGAATTAACACATAGCCAACAGCAGATTGAAAATCAAATTCTCCTTTTTGGAGAAAATAACACTGAACTTCTGCCAAGCCAAGATAACAAATTATCGATTCTCTTTAAAGAACTTCAAAATTTATCCAAATTAGCACCCTATTATCATAAGCAAATTTATCTTCAAATTATAGGGCGTACTGACGAGCAGGGTAATAATGAAAAAAACCTTGTGCTGAGTCAGGCACGAGCATATAAAGTTTTATCAATTTTAAATTCTCAGAACTATTCATCTATTAATATGAGTGCCGTAGGAATAGGAACAAAACAACCTTTATTTAATCAATATATGCAAAAAGAGCAAGCACTTAATCGCAGTGTATCTTTCAAAGTTTTTATTACTGACGACACCACCAGCAACAAGTCTTTATAGTTATGATTCAAAAGAAAATTTGTATGGTAGGTGCTTTTGCTACAGGAAAAACCAGCCTTGTAGCGCGATTTGTCAAAAGTATTTACTCTGACACTTACCACACTACAGTAGGGGTCAAAATAGATAAGAAGTTAGTGAATATTCAAGAGCAAAAAGTTAGCTTGATTATTTGGGATATTCACGGAGAAGACGACTTTCAAAAAATAAGAATGACTTATCTGCGAGGCGCTTCCGGTTATTTTTTAGTCGTTGATGGAACGCGACAGGAAACATTAGATAAAGCTTTATCTTTGCAAGAAAAAGTGGAAGAAACAGTTGGCAATATTCCTTTTATTATCATAGTTAATAAAGTAGATTTAATCAATGATTGGGAAATAGAAGATGCAGTCCTAGAGCAATTGCTCCAGAAGCCATGGACAGTAGTTAGAGGAAGCGCTAAAACCGGTGAAGGTGTTGAACAAGCCTTTTTTACCCTTGCTAAAAAGATGCTAAATTAAATGACATTTCCTATCCCAGTTCTCAATTATATCCAAGCATTCACTGTCGGAGAGCGCGATTTAGCGTACCTGTTAGTCAATAATCAGGGGTTAATAACACAGTGGGGAGGCAAGTTAGAAAATTATGGAATAAAAAATTTACAACAAGGAGATTGTCTGGAAGAAAAGGTCTTTTTTTTAGAAGGAATTCTGCCAATTGACAATTCTCCTATTTTTTTACCATGTGTTAAAACTGAATGCGGGGTTGCAGCAGATATTCATATCTTTTCGAGCGATGTAGGAAACTGGATTTTATTTCTTGATGCTTCTCAAGAAGAAAGCCAGCATTGGCTGAGCCAACAAATTAATAACGAGTTGAGTTTAGTATCTCAACGGCAAATAAAATTTCTCAAGCAAAGTTTAGTGAATCGAGAAAAAAGGTCAAATCATCTCAACTTTAAATCACTAGAGTATCAAAATAAAACTGTTTTATCTGCTAATATTCGCGATTACATTGCTTATATAGACAAATACCCTCCTGACACTATTTTTAGCACTTTCAATCTGTATCTCTTGACACTAACTAATTTAATCCTTGAGCACGGCGGACTAGTGAGCAATATATTTGGAGATACAGCGATCGCCTTGTTTGGTATTTTGCCCTCAACAAGTTCTCTATCCAAGCGTGCAATCGAGGCTGCATTGAGTATGATTAACGCAGTACAGAAACTCGGCAAAGCTCAACAAGCAAATAATTTACCAGTTTTGAGTATTGGTATTGGTATTGCCTCAGGTTCACTAATAATAAGTACAAATAACTATCAAAAATCGCAAAAATTCAACATATTAGGCTACCCTGTCTATGTAGCTGCAATATTAAAAGATCAAGCTTGTTCTGGAGAAATTTTAATAGATGAAAATACGTTTCACCGAATTGATCGACTTCAAAAGCATTTTTCATTAAGTTCATCAGAAATTAACGATACCACTAAACCTATTAAAGTTTATTCTTGTTTGCCGCACCATGATTGATGAATCTACTATTCTCGACTTATTTGCAGCTTTAAATGTTGTTGTACTCACACGCTTAGATAACAAAGCGTTTAAATTAATAGGAAATCCTCCAGCTTGGTTCTTACAATTCTATCCTGAAGTTGTACAAACAGAAAATTTAGTTTTAGAAGACAAATTCATATTTTTAGAGAATTTTTTATTTGATGCAGAAAAACACTGGCAAGAGCAGAATAAAGGAACTCTCAAGTCAGGTTTGTGGATAGAAACAGACGATTCTGGAAGCGAACACTACTTAGAAGCCGTAGCCGTAAACGCTTTGTCTCAAAAATTTCTACTGATTTCTTTAGGAGAACTTACTGTAAATGAAGAAAAGCAGTTATTAATACAACAAGCTAGAGAGAAAAGTTTAAATTATCAAGCTTTAATTAAAGAAACTCAAAAAAAAGAATTTCTCATTCATTGTATTATTCATGATTTAGCTGGACCTTTAACCGGAATAAGGTATTGCTTAGATCTTATAGAGCTACAAGATATAACAGACAAAGCTAAAGAATATCTAGAACTAGGTAAAATCCAAGCTCAACGGCAAGAATTTCTAATTCAAAATATTCTAGATACTTTTGCTGCGGAAGTTGAATCAATTCAATTCGCTTCAGATTCACACTTCCCCGATGCTCTTGAGTGCACTACTAAAATGATTAGTCTTTTGTCACCGCTATTCGTTTTCGGCAAAAAGCGTTTAGAACTGGATAGTAGAATCGATCCCCAACAAGATTGGAGAGTGATTGGTGACAAAGCTCGCTTAGAACGAGTGCTATCTAATTTAATAGAGAATGCGTGGCGACATACTCCGCCCAATACTGCAGTTACAGTGAATATTCAGTCACAGCCAGAATCGATTCTGTTTACTGTTGACGATCAAGGTCCTGGCGTCGCACCTGAGTTAGCAACAAGGTTATTTCAAAAATTTACTCAAGGTAAGCAAAACACCGGAAGAAGTGGTCTTGGTTTGTACTTTTGCCGAATTACAGTAGAACGTTGGGGTGGCAAGATTGGCTATCTTGCTCGTGTTGAAGGAGGTTCGCGATTTTGGTTTTCGTTACCTAAAGTCCTGGCAAGTAGAAAATAAATTTTGATTTACTTGTGTTTTTGTAACTTACAAATCGATTTTAGTGTTAAACGAATTAATGCCTATTTAAATGTCTTTTTAGATTCACGAATAGGTTGAAAAATCGATTATTTATTTGACTTCACCTATTCGTGCTTAAGCAATTAGTTAATAACTAATTAAGTGTAATATGTCGCGTAAAACGCTGTAGCCGGCTAAGTCCCAGAGTAGATATGCAAGAAAGCCAATCATGGCTAAGCGTCCGTTCCAAAGTTCAGCTTGTGGATTCCAGCCGAAAAGAAAAGCATTGCGATCTTTGCCGTTATATTCTTTAGCAACTGAAGGTAGATTTGTATTGCTATTGCTATCCATATTTTGCTCCTAAAAAATTTGCTGCTGCTTTTAACTGTATCGAGCTATTTCTGTGCTGCTTTCTATCTACAGATACAAACTTCAACCAGGTCTAAAGAGCGAGCATTGAGATATTTTTAAAAGTAGTAATTCTACCATTGGAGGGTGTAAGTCTTTAAAGATTTCAATAAAGTGTTACATCCTACCGTAGGTTAATAAAGTTAGAGTAAAGAAAGCAACTAGACTTTATTGATTTTTATGCTTACCTGCTTTTGTTTAGAAGACAGCTTTTCAGACCTTAGGGGGATGCTTTAGCCTATCCGATTCAAAGACTCTGAGCTAGAAAGTTGAGTATTGCTGAAGATACAGAGTTTTTTCTCATGTAATCTTATAATTTACCCTGATTTAGGCTTTGACGAAGGGATATCATGTTTGAGAATACGGAAATACTACTGGAGCCACACCGAGCATTATCTTGGATAGCGCAGGTGACACCAGTTCCTGCTCCAATCACACCAGCCGAAGCAGCATTAGTTTTCTCAGGTCCGAGATTTTTTGTTGCTTTAATTTCTGGTATTATTCTTGCCTTTGCCATTCAGTTGGTGCTAACAAACCTCTCGGTTGCTGCTGGCATTTCTTTCTTGGGGCGTTCCTCAGACTCAGACTCAGCGAGTAACGATGGTTCTGGTAGTGTCGGAGGGACGATTCGCAAGATTGGTACTGCGGTAGGAATTTGGACTTTAGTCACCGTAAGTGTTGCCTTATTCATCGCTTGTCTTTTGGCAGTGCAACTAAGTTTGCTAAATCTACCTATAGATGTAGGACTAGGAGCAATTCTCGGACTTGTCATTTGGGGAGCATATTTTTTACTGCTGTTTTGGTTTAGTTCTACTACTGTAGGTTCCCTAGTTGGCTCAGTTGTCAATACCGCAACATCAGGATTGCAAGCAATTATTGGCACAGCAACAGCTGCATTTGGGGCGAAGGCGGTAAATAACCAGGTTGTTGCTACAGCTGAAGCAGCGGCGGCGGCGGTACGTCGCGAACTTGGCAGCGCGATCGACCCGATGACAATTCGGGAAAATATCGAGGATTATCTGGATTCACTTCGTCCTCCCGAATTGAACTTGTCGAATATCCGTAAGGAGTTTGAAAATCTGTTGAACGATCCGCAGCTAAAAGAAATTGCGGGTACAGACGATCTGCGGAACATCGATCGCCAGAAATTTGTAGAGTTGGTCAGCAGTCGTACCGATCTTTCACGGCGCGATATTAATCGCATTGTCGATCAACTCGAAAGTGTGTGGCGACAAGTTGTATCGCAGCATGCTCCCCAAAAAGATCGCATGGGTGAGTTGATTGACTACCTCAAGTCGGTACAACCTGGGCAAGCCAAAACGGACGAATTAAGCGCCAAGATAGATCAGTTGATTGCAGAAGTCCGCGCGAGCAAGAGAAAGCAAGACTCAGATGCTGGAGGCGGAGGACCTTTCCAAATGTCGCTTCAACAAGGTTTGACAACCTTGATGGGACTTGTAATGGGAAGAGCGGATCTTTCCGATTTGGATGTTGAGAAAATCTTGAGTTCGCTTTCGCAAGCACGAGATAAAGCAACAGATCAAGCTGAAAAGGTTGCCGAGCAAGTAGGAATAAAAAGTGCAGCTGTACCGTACAATACGATTCGCGCAGATGTCGAAAACTACTTACTGAATACTTATTCTTGGCAGATTAACCGCGAAAAAGTTAATCAAGAATTTCGTGACGTTTTGTACGATCCTGCTGCCGATCCAGGAACTGTACGGCGTCAGCTTGAGCAGATTTCGCGCAAGGATTTTGCCGATCTGTTGCAACAACGCGGTGTCTTTACACAAGCCAAAATTCAAGAGATTGCCGACCAGCTAGAAAGCATTCGGCAAGAAGTGTTGACTATCGTGCGAGCCGAAGAAGAACGCGAAGCGGTTCAAGAGTTACAGCGACGTGTTGAAAGTTATCTACTCGTAACAAGTAAGGCAGATCTGACGCCTGAAAAGATGCAGCAAGATTTCAAGCCGTTGTTAGAGGATGAGGAAGCAGATCATGAATTACTCACCTTGCGCCTAGCGCGGTTGGAACGCGATTCTTTAAGACAAATTTTGCTACAACGTAACGACATTACACCAGAGGAAGCAGAGACGATCCTCAATTCAGTGGAAGAGGTACGCCAGCAAGTTTTGTTTGAATCGCAAAATGTTGCGGATCAAGCCAAACAACAAGCGGAAACGCTGTGGATTAATTTAGAGTCTTATCTGCGCAATACTGGTAAGGATGAACTTAATCCCGAAGGTATCAAGCGCGATTTGCAAAAACTGCTGGAAGATCCGCAAGCTGGAGCCGCCGCAGTTCGAGCGCGGCTGTCGCGTTTCGACCGCGATACATTAGTTCAGTTGTTAAATCAGCGTCAGGACTTATCGGAAGAACAGATTAACCAAATACTGCAACAAGTCGAAGGAACGTGGTACGATATCACGCACGCGCCGCAAATCATTGCAGACAAAGCCAAAGAGCAGTACGATTCGGTAACGCAGACGATCGCGGAATATCTGCGCAATACTGGTAAGGATGAACTTAATCCTGAAGGCATTCAGCGCGACTTTGCGCGTTTGTTTGAAAATCCGCAAGAAGGTGCGGCTGCACTCAGACGACGCCTCGCCCAGGTCGATCGCGATACGTTGGTGAAGCTGTTGAGTCAACGCCAAGACTTAAGCGAAGACCAAGTGAACCAAATTATCGATCAAATTCAAGTTTCCATCCGCAACATCATTCGCTCACCGCGCCGCTTGGCAGCACGCACGCAAGCGAGGGTGCAAAACTTCCAACAAACCTTGGAAGATTATTTGCGCAGTACGGGCAAAGACGAATTAAATCCTGAAGCGATTAAGCGCGAATTGTACCTGTTACTCAACGATCCGCGCGCCGGAGTAGAAAGTTTAAGCGAGCGCTTGTCACACTTTGACCGTTCGACGATTATTGCACTTCTACAAGCACGCGGTGATATGTCAGAAGAAGAAGCGGCGCGCACCGTCGATCAAGTTCTGGCGGTACGCGATCAGTTCGTCGAACAAGTACGGGCTATTCAACGCCGGATTCAAGACGTGATTGATGGCGTGTTTGGTAGAATCCGCAATTACTTAAATTCACTCGATCGTCCTGAACTCAACTACGATAGCATCAAAAAAGATGTGCGTAAGTTATTTGACGATCCGCAAGCAGGCTTTGAAGCGATTCGCGATCGCTTAGGGTCATTTAACCGCGACACGCTTGTTGCAATTTTAAGTTCGCGTGAGGATATTTCGGAAGCCGATGCTAACCGGATTATCGACCAAATTGAAGGTGCGCGTAACAACGTGCTGCAACGTGCAGAACGCATTCAACAAGAAGCGCAACGTCGGCTCGAACAAGTCAAAATGCAAGCACAACGACAAGCGGAAGAAACCCGCAAGGCAGCAGAAAGTGCAGCTTGGTGGCTATTTGCAACCGCAGTTGTTTCGGCAATTGCAGCCGCGATGGGTGGTGTCATTGCTGTTCTTATCTAGAAATTCATCAATCTTAATTAATTAACCGTAAAAACCTCTCAAATCGGGAGGTTTTTTCTATAGACACTCGCTTTTAGCGTTTGTTAGCATTGTTGGCTATCGCAGGGGCAGGGAAGTAGGTAATAATAATGTCTGACACTGATGTATTGTTGTCGCATCACGATCTAGGACTTGTCTTCCTGTTGATTGCGATCGCGATTGTTGCTTGTTACACGGCATTAAGCTTTGGAGGCTTTACCGTTGCGGTTGGACAAATTCGCAAATTTCGGTTGAGTGGTGGCGCGATCGCGATGGGGATCGGCATTTGGACAAGGTACGTCATTGCCATACCAACTGACAACCTCCTAGTGGCAATTGATTGTGACCTACCGAAGGTTTTCCTCTTGCTGGGAGTTGCGATCGCTGTTTCTAGCATGGCTTTATTTAAGGTAGTCCGCGATATTTTTTGTGCTGGCAACTATGCACATTGCTCAATAAATGATAGACCTAGGGTGATTCTCCTCGACCTCAAACTACCAAAAGTTGATAACTTAGAGGTTCTGCAAAAAATTAATTTTGATCCTCGCACGCGCCTGATTCCTATAGTAGTTCTGACATCTTCGCGCGAAGAACGCGACATCGTTGACAGTTATCAGCTAAGAGTCAATACCTACACCGTCAAACCTGTGGACTTCGAGCCGTTCGCAGAAGTTGGACGACAGTTAGGCTTTGGCGGCTACTGAATCAACCTCCGGTATCTTAAAAAAAGATTATGTCCACTTTGTTGCGGGTTTTGATTTTAGAAGATTCAGTGAGAGATACAGAACTTATACTGTACGAACTGCGCGCTTGCGGCATTAAGCCCAAATGGCAGCGTGTCGAAACCGAAGATGATTGTCGTGCGTGCTTAATAAATCAAGCATGGGATGTAATTCTTGCAGACTATGGAATGCCACAATTTGGCGCGCTACAAGCTTTACAGTTATTAAAGCAACAAAAACTAGACATTCCATTAATTGTTGTCACCGGTAGCGTCAGCGAAGAAGTTGCTGTTGAGTGCATGAAGCAGGGTGCAGCGGACTATTTACTGAAAGATCGTTTAGTTCGCCTAGGTGAAGCGATTAAACAAGCTATTGACAAAAAAAATCTCCGCGATCGAAAGCGCCAAGCCGAAATTGCTTTACAAGCGAGTGAAGAACGCTTCCGCCGCCTGGCAGATAATGCCCACGATATTCTTTACCGCTATTGCTTTGAGCCAACTCCAGGCTTTGATTATATTAGTTCTGCTGTTACTAAAATAACAGGTTATACACCGCAAGAGTATTACCGCAATCCTTTGTTAATCTCACAAATTGTGCATCCTGACGACCAGCAACTATGGCAGCGATCGCTTGCTGGCGAAATGCCCCAACCTCTTATGCTGCGTTGGATTCGCAAAGATGGGAAGATCGTCTGGACAGAACAAAGCAATGTAACGCTCTACAGCAATGGTGCTTTAACCGCAATTGAAGGTATTATCCGTAATGTCACTGCACGCAAGCAAGTCGAAATTCAAGTTCAGCAACAAGCCGAACGCGATCGCTTATTAAGTGCAATTGCGACGCGAATTCGTCAATCACTCAACTTAGATGAAATTCTCACGACAGCTGTTGCAGAAGTTCGGCAATTTTTAGACGCGGATCGCGTGATGATTTTTCGCTTTGAAGATAATCGTCATGGCAAAATTGTTGCTGAATCTGTAGCCGCTGATTGGCCTTTTGACTCTGAGATGAAAGTGCATGGTACCTGGTTACAAGAAACTCAGGCTGAATGTCGGCGCGGCTGCGTTCATTCAATTGATGATGTTGCGCAAGCCAATCTCAATCCTCAATTTGCCAAGATATTACAACGATTGCACGTCAAAGCACGGTTAGTTGTTCCGATTTTACAAGGTGACTGTGCTTGGGGATTGCTTGCCGTGCATCAATGTTCGCGATCGCGCCAATGGCAACTCAGCGAAGTTGATTTGATTGAGAAGTTAGCCACCCAAGTTGCGATCGCAATTCAACAAGGACAACTCTTTAACCAAGTCCAACAACAAGCTGCACGCGAACACTTACTCAACAATATCAGTCAATCGCTCAATTCTAGCCTCGATCCTGAACATATTTTGCAAGAAATTGTTAACCTTACAGGTCAAGGATTTGGTGTCGATCGCGTGATTATTTTTGCAATCGATACAACTCATATTCGCGTGATGAAAGAATGGAGAAAAAGCTCAAAAATAGTTTCCACGTTACACTTGCAGGTTCCTATATCCGATCATATAGAATTGCTGAATCCCACTTATTTTGCTTCTTACTATCAAGTTTTTCACGCCCCTGATTTTGCCAAGATTAATATCGATACCAAGCGAAAAACCCTCATCCAAAAAATACAAATGCGCTCTGAATTGCGCGTACCAATTTTTATCCGCGACCAGTTCTTTGGGGGATTATCATTACAGACAACAACAACGCAGCGAACTTTTACGCCAGAGGAAATTCAGCTATTACAACGCATTGCCAATCAAGCCGCGATCGCGCTTTATAATGCCCAAAGTTACGAACGCTTAGAACAACTAGTCAAAGAACGTACGCAAGAACTCGAACAAGAAAAATTACTTTCAGAAGCTGCGGATCGCGCCAAAACTGACTTTCTAGCAAATATGAGTCACGAACTCCGAACTCCGCTCACAGGAATAATTGGCTTCTCTAATCTTTTACTCAAACAGATTTTTGGAGAACTCAACGAGAAGCAACAACAATACATTGCGCTAATTCATTCTTCTGGACAACATTTATTAGACTTAATCAACGATCTTCTTGACTTATCAAAAATTGAGGCGGGAAAGGAAGAATTAAACCTTGAGACCTTGAGTGTCAAAGACATTTGCCAAGAATGTTTATCACTTGTTCAAGAAAAAGGACAAAAAAAAGAATTAGAATTTTCTTTGGTTATTCAAACAGAAACAATAACTTGTGTCGCCGATAAGCGCCGCCTTAAACAAATCTTATTTAACCTGCTCAATAATGCAGTAAAATTTACTTCCAAAGGAAAAATTATACTTCAAGTTAGTCAGAATTTAGACCACATCATGTTTGCTATTATCGATACTGGAATTGGCATCGCTGCCGAAGATTTACCAAATTTATTTCAACCATTTCAGCAACTTGATAGCGGCTTGAATCGTAAATATGAAGGAACTGGCTTAGGTTTAGCGCTATCGCGTAAACTAGCGCGGTTACACGGAGGAGATATCACCGTGACTTCCGAACTAGGACGTGGTAGCTGCTTTACAGTTTGCCTACCAGTAAATTTATTAGATAAATTACAGGCATCCTTGATTTGATGGTAATAGGTAATCAAAATTACCCATTACCAATACTATTAAAGATTAAATATTGAGCTCATTTAGAAGCCACGTTCTGCTGAAATTAAGTGCATTGCGGCTCGAAGTAGTCTATCTGCAGCACGGTTTTGTGCTAAGTAAGCAAAATTAGCATTATTTGCGATTGGTGTTGTCGCGCTTGCGGTTGTTGATGTTGGAGCATTAGCGACAAGCGATCGCGCGCGGTCAAGTAATTGTCTTACCGTGTTGTCGTTTGAACGGTAATATTGAATTTCCGCCTCGGTTCTAGCAATGCGTTCTTGTGCGCGTTGGGGCGCTTCAATGTAGCTTCTGGAAGGACCGCTAGGACCTTTTTTCCCTATTACGTAACCTAGCTCACTTTCATAGAGGTTCTCAGCAGCCTCGTATATAGCAGCTGCAGCTTTTGCTTGCTCAGATGCTTCAAAGTACTGACCACCTCTAAAGTTAGATTCTGCTCTTTCCATGATTTGTTGAGCGATGGGTAGTAATTCGTTGGCTTGCGAAGATGAAACCTGACTAGCAAGATACGATATGCGATATGAATCTTCTCGCGCTCTAGCAAGGTCACGTCCTGCACGTTCCACTTGTCGATACTCAAGGCTTGCTTGAGAACCACGACCAGATGGTAAAACAACTCCTTGTTGTGCGGGGGCTGTAGGGGTTGCAGGACGTGGTTTTTGGCGTGATTGGGTCATTCCTGGGGTCGCGATCGCGCTTAAGCCAGAAATCGCTAAAAGCGTTGCTAATACTATCGTTTTCCTCATCGATCTTCTGTTAAAATTTATTGCAAAAGTGGTAAAACACGAACAAGGATAACCAGATTGTGGTACTTAATCTCCTGTCTGTAGATAGAAATTGTTGAGAATAACATCTCCTTAACCGCGAACAAGAAGGCAACGCTAAAATCATTAAGCAATGGTTTTTCCTCTGCCTCATGTCTTCTTTTGCTGAAACTTTAGACACGCTGGATGCAAACGGGAATCGTCCCCTGAGTGTGAATCGCGCTAGTCAGAATACAATCCGTATCCGTGGGGCTAGACAGCATAATCTCAAGAATATTGATTTAGAGTTACCGCGCGATCGCTTGATCGTGTTTACTGGTGTATCCGGTTCGGGTAAATCTTCTTTAGCGTTTGATACAATTTTTGCCGAGGGACAGCGGCGCTATGTAGAATCTCTCAGTGCTTACGCTAGGCAGTTTTTAGGACAACTTGATAAACCTGATGTCGAAGCAATTGAAGGCTTAAGTCCGGCAATTTCGATCGATCAAAAATCAACTTCGCACAATCCGCGTTCTACAGTTGGTACTGTAACAGAAATTTACGATTACTTGCGGTTATTGTTCGGACGTGCTGGGAAACCGCATTGCCCAATTTGCGATCGCTCGATTGCACCGCAAACAATCGACGAGATGAGCGATCGCATTATGGAATTACCCGATCGCACCCGCTTTCAGATTCTCGCCCCTGTGGTACGCGGAAAAAAAGGAACGCACCGCAAACTCCTATCTAGCCTTGCTTCCGAAGGATTCGCCCGCGTTAGAATTGATGGAGAAGTCCGCGAACTGAGTGACTCGATTGAACTCGATAAAAATCAAACGCACAACATTGAAGTTGTCATCGATCGCTTAATTAAAAAACCAGGAATTCAAGAACGTCTCACAGATTCGCTAACAACTTGTTTGCGGCGATCGGAAGGAATTGCTGTGATTGAGATTCTCGATCGCGCTGAGGCTGATAATAATGTTGTGATGAAAGCCGCAGAGGATGGAACTACCTACGTTACGTCACCCTTAGAAAAAGAAATCGTCTTCTCCGAAAACTTTGCGTGTCCCGAACATGGTGCGGTGATGGAAGAACTGTCACCACGCTTATTTTCCTTTAATTCGCCGTATGGTGCGTGTCCGCACTGTCATGGATTGGGAAGTTTGCGGACATTTTCACCAGAGTTAGTCGTTCCCGATCCTGCACAGCCAGTTTATGCGGCGATCGCACCCTGGTCAGAAAAAGACAATTCTTACTATCTTTCCTTACTTTATAGTGTCGGGCAAGCTTTTGGGTTTGAACTTAAAACGCTGTGGAAACATCTAACACCCGAACAGCAACACGTGATTTTGCACGGTGCAGAACAACCGATTTGGAACCACGATCGCAATGACTATCGCCGTTACGCAGGTGTCATTCCAATTTTACAGCGACAATATAATGATGCTTCCGAACTGATTAAACAAAAACTCGAACAGTATCTTGTCTATCAACCGTGCGAAGTTTGTCAAGGACAACGCTTAAAACCCGAAGCGCTGGCGGTGCGTTTAGGACAATACCGCATTCTCGATCTTACCGGAGTTTCGATTCGCGACTGTCAGCAGCGGATTCATCATTTAAAACTCAGCGATCGCCAAATGCAAATTGCAGATTTGGTATTGCGCGAAATCAAAGCACGGTTGCAGTTTCTTTTGGATGTAGGGTTAGACTACCTCACTTTAGACCGTCCAGCAATGACGCTTTCAGGTGGAGAAGCGCAACGCATTCGCTTAGCAACACAAATTGGTTCCGGACTTACAGGCGTACTTTATGTTTTAGACGAACCAAGCATCGGATTGCATCAACGCGACAACGGACGCTTGCTACGGACTTTAACGCGATTGCGTGATTTGGGAAATACCTTAATTGTTGTCGAACACGATGAAGAAACCATCCGCGCGGCGGATCACGTTGTTGATATTGGTCCTGGTGCGGGAATTCATGGTGGTAGTATCATCGCGCAAGGTGACTTGCAAGCATTACTAGAAGCAAAAGATTCGCTAACAGGTGCGTATTTATCAGGGCGCAAGGCGATCGCAACACCCGCACAACGACGGGAAGGTAACGGGCGATCGCTGGTGATGAAAAACGCCCACCGCAATAACTTAAAAAATATTGATGTTGAAATTCCCCTTGGTAAACTTGTCTGCGTAACTGGAGTTTCAGGTTCCGGTAAATCAACACTTATTAACGAACTACTTTATCCGGCTTTACAACATCACCTGACGCGCAAAGTGCCATTTCCGCAACACATCGAGGCGGTGGAAGGATTGGACGCAGTTGATAAAGCGATCGTCATCGATCAATCTCCCATCGGACGAACGCCGCGTTCTAACCCCGCTACCTACACGGGGGTTTTTGATGCCATTCGCGACGTTTTTAGTCAAACAATTGAAGCAAAAGCCAGAGGTTATAAGCCAGGACAATTTTCATTTAATGTCAAAGGCGGACGGTGCGAAGCGTGTGGCGGACAAGGTGTCAATGTTATTGAAATGAACTTTCTTCCTGATGTTTACGTGCAGTGTGAAGTCTGTAAAGGTGCGCGGTATAATCGCGAAACACTGCAAGTGAAATATAAAGGAAAATCCATCGCTGATGTTCTTGATATGACAGTAGAGGAAAGCTTAGAGCTTTTCCAAAATATTCCCAAAGCTTTTACGCGATTGCAAACACTAGTCGATGTTGGATTAGGTTATATTAAACTCGGTCAACCGGCAACAACACTATCAGGTGGTGAAGCGCAACGGGTAAAATTAGCAACAGAGTTATCGCGCCGCGCTACAGGAAAAACTTTGTATTTGATTGACGAACCAACAACAGGTTTATCGTTCTATGACGTGCATAAATTATTAGATGTATTGCAACGTTTAGTGGATAAAGGTAATTCAATTTTGGTAATTGAACACAATTTAGATGTGATTCGTTGTAGCGATTGGATTATTGATTTAGGTCCTGAAGGTGGCGATAAAGGTGGTGAATTAGTTGCAGCCGGTACGCCAGAAGCAGTAGCAGAAAATTCACAGTCGTATACAGGGCAATATATTAAGCAGGTTTTACAACAGTATCCAGCTAAGTAAAGAGAAGATAAATATATATGGGAGAGGTTTTTCGTGCTGGGTATCAACCGCAATCGAGGGATACTCATCCTGACGTTGATAAATTTTTAATGCGGGCTTTTCGGAATATGCCTGTTTGGAAGAAAGCGCATCTTGTTGATGAAGCAACGAAGGGAATTCAACAATGGGCGCTGATTGGTATTCGCCATCAATTTCCTAATATAAGTCAAACAGAAATTAAGTTTCAATTAGCAGTTAGATGGTTAGGTGCTAAATTAGCGAATCATTTGTATAAAAATAATCAAGGAAATATTGTAGACGCTGAATCTATACAATTAGCGTTAAAAATTGCAGATATTTTTGATAGTTTAGAAATTCCTTACTTAATTGGTAGTTCGATTGCCAGCTCTATTCTGGGCGAACCTCGCGCTACTTTGGATATAGATTTTGTTGCAGATTTGCAGCTTACTCATGTGCCATCATTACTAACATTAATGAGTGAAGAGTTTTTTATTGAGGAAACAATGGTGACAGAAGCCATTGAGCGTCAGTCGTCATTTAATATTATTCATCTTGAAAGTCTGCTAAAAGTAGATATTTTTCTAGTATCAAATCAACCTTTGGTTCAGTCTGAAATGCAACGACGCCAGCAGCTAATTCTTACTGAAAATCCTCAAAAACTAGCTTGGCTACCTTCTGCTGAAGATATCATTTTACAAAAACTTATTTGGTATCGTATGAGTGGTGAAGTGTCAGACAGGCAATGGCGTGTCGTTTTAGGAGTACTAAAAGTTCAAGCTGATAAACTTGATATTAATTATTTAACTCAATGGGCTGAGAGTTTAAATTTAACAGGGATATTGACAAAAGCATTACAACAAGCTGGAGTCACTATCTAATAGACATTTCTCCTTATCTTCCTTTGTGTTCTTTGTGCCTTTGTGGTTCGTTTAATCACATCATTTTTTGCAAAAATGCGCTAATATTACATAATGTAAAATATCTGTTACACCAAACTATCAACTTAAAAAACTATGGCTGAAATGTCAGACCGTCAAAAAAGGATTATGGAGCATATCGCTCGCAGTAAAGGAGATTTTATCAAAACTCCGATCTATTCAGATCAGCGCAAGCAACAAATTATGGAACACATCCGCTTGAGTCGGGGAAAATAGATGAGGTACTAACTTATACCTTTACTTTTCCCGCTTTGAAAAAACTGTTGTAAGATTTCGCTGGGTTTGCGATCCCAGCGATCTACGTGTTCGTAGATTAAACCTGCTTCACTGAGTTTGTAGGTTGAGTAACCATTAAAGAAAATATGGGCTTTCCACGGTACGCGCAATATACCCCGTACTGTCCAATTAGCAATAATAGTATCTGTTTGTGCTTGATACACGTCGTGCAGATCGAAGTGAATCTCAGTGAAAAATAATTGACCGTGAAATCGTAAAGTCCAAAAAATGATTCGGTAGTTTAGTTTACCCTTAAACTTATTAACTGGATCTTGAAAGTAGATATCTTGAGTGTAAATATCGTAAGAAATATCTTGCTTAAAAAGTGTGGGTAAATCCTCTTTAAGCGTGGCAATGACTTTTTCGATCTGCGATTGATATTCTACGTTCATTGCACCTTAAAAGCGATTTTGGAGGAAGCGAAAAAAGCCATGAATTCCTCGATTTAAATTTGATACAGATTGTCCGCTGTCATTATTATACGGAAGTAACTGCAACACTTTCCCTAAAGCATCCCGATCTTCGCGCAACCCTTCATAAAAGAAGAACACTTCACCGGAAATACCACGACTGCGATTGTAGGCGATCGCCTGTCGCAAGTGTTCGGCACTTATGCGATAAGAACCCAATTTAATCAAGATTCCTGGCGATAATTTTGCTAACTGTTCGCGATTCAACTGCTGCGTGACGCGGTCGACAACTTGTTTGTAACTTGCAAAGTCGCGGCGATAAATTTGCGGATGGATGATATCAACTAAACCGCGATCTAACCAAGTTTTGGAATCTTGAAGGTATTCTTTGAGTCCCCAGTCATAAATATTTGGCGACATTGATACGATCAAATCGGAGTTAATCGCCTTGACTTCTTGATAAAGACGTGCTAAGAAATTTGTTAAAATGTTAGCCCGCCATTGTAGCCATTGAGGATCTTTTGGATTCTGGGATGGATAACAATTAAAAGTTTGCCGATAACGCTCTACAGTACTTGCATCATAACCACCCTCACAAGGCAATGCAGGTAAGCGATCGTCGCCTTGAACGCCATCAACATCATAGTTTCTGACAACTTCTAGCACTAAACTTAACATAAACTCTTGCACTTGTGGATCGAGCGCATTCATCCACTCAAAGCCATTCTTCTTGAGTAAGTTGCCGTTAATATCCCGCGCCGCCCATCCTGGTTTCTTGGCTAAAATCATTCCGCCATTAGAATTGTAAGAACTCGCAAAACCATATTCAAACCACGGAATAACTTTAATTCCAACCCGCCGCGCCTCGACAATAATTTCTGCTAAGGGATCTCTACCTTGATACCGTGGGTCGATTTCTACATCAAACAGCGATCGCATAATTGGACTAGGGTAAAGCGTAAACCCCTTATTCCAAACATCAGGAAACACAACATTAATCCCTGTCTGTGCCAAAAACGCCATTGCTTCAGCAATATTTTGCCGCGAATGCAGTACCCGACTATCAGTATTAGTTATCCAAACACCGCGAATTGCCATCAGTAAATAATTAGGTTATTGGTCATTGGTAACTGGTAATTGGTCATTGGAAAAGCGATTTATCAACACCCCCATTACCCATTGTCCAATCTCACGTAGTTCATTGAAAAAACCGATCTATGTACACAACTGACTGGAAACACGAATACATTACTACCAACGGCATCAAACTGCACTACGTCACTCAAGGAGATGGTCCTTTAATGTTAATGTTGCATGGGTTCCCAGAATTTTGGTACTCATGGCGGCATCAAATTCCAGAGTTTGCTAAAGATTATAAAGTTGTTGCCTTAGACTTGCGCGGTTACAACGATAGCGACAAACCAAAACAACAGTCAGCGTATGTAATGCGCGAATTTCTGCAAGATGTTCAAGGCGTCATTACCGGACTGGGATACGACAAGTGTATTTTAGTCGGACACGATTGGGGAGGTGCGATCGCGTGGAGTTTTGCCCACACTTACCCAGAAATGGTAGAACGTCTCATAGTCATGAACATACCTCATCCTGCCAAATTTGCTGAGGGACTGCGTACGCCACAACAACTCATGCGTAGTTCGTATATGTTTCTCTTTCAGCTACCCTGGCTACCAGAAATGCTGCTGCAAGCTTCAGACTACCAAGCAATTGAGACAGCTTTCAAAGGAATGGCAGTCAATAAAAGTGCTTTTACCCAAGCGGACATAGACGCCTACAAAGACGCAGCCAGCAAACGCGGTGCATTAACTGCTGCACTCAATTATTACCGTAACGTATGGCAACAAGGATTACTCAAGCATAACTGGGATGTTTTAGAAGTTCCAACGTTACTCATTTGGGGTGAAAACGATACTGCACTTGGTAAAGAACTCACCTACGGTACAGATAAATATGTCAGGAACTTACAAATCAAATATATTCCCAACTGTAGCCACTGGGTACAGCAAGAAAAACCACAGTTAGTTAATCAATATATGCGCGAGTTTCTAGCAACATAGACAGCGTTTGATAAAATCAAGTCATTCTCACAGCATTTTCTGTCATATGCGCGATCCTCTGCGAAGTTTGAAGTTTTTACCTTGGCGATCGCTGCTACAAGTTGCGCTGCTAGTTGCTGTCATTGTCATCGTTTTAGACTTTCTTCTCGCCTTGGGGTACATTCAATCAAATGTATTCCAACGTTTACTCATGTTGGTATACGCCCCACCGTTAGGAATCATCATCTCTTTAGCCATATCCTTAGGAATTGGGGCGCTAGGAGTTTATTTATTAGAGCGCTATTATCGCCTAGTCTCAATCAACACAGGTTCCTTATGGGCATTAGTTCTGTGTTTAGCGGTCATTCTATTTCTCAAATCTCTTCTACCACTACCAGCCGTTCTCTTTAACCTCAACCAAGCAACTTTAATCGGAATTATTATTGGTGTCTTCTGGAAAGGACGCCCCTACTGGCGTTAATTTATCATTATCTCCTTATTTCTTTTTTCTGCGTCTCTGTGTTCCTTAAAAAAGGACTAAATTAATGAAAGTAGGATTTCTCGGTACTGGACTCATGGGGCTTCCCATGGCACAAAGATTACTAAATGCCAATCTTGAACTCATTGCCTACAACCGTACTACAGAAAAACTGATACCACTCAAAGAAGCTGGTGCAGAAATTGCAACACATCCGCAAGTAGTCATACAAGCCGCAGAATGTATCATTTTAATGCTGACAGATGCTGCCGCGATCCACAGCGTACTTTTTTCTGACTCCTCTCAAGAACTAGCCGGAAAAACAATAATTCAAATGGGAACAATTTCCCCTACCGATAGCAAAGAACTTCGCGACAACGTTGTTGCAGCCAAAGGCGAATACTTAGAAGCACCTGTTTTGGGTAGTATCCCCGAAGCAACCGCAGGCAAATTAATTGTTATGGTAGGTGCAACCAAAGAACAATTTCAACAGTGGTTGCCATTATTGCAAAACTTTGGTTCTGAACCTCTACACATAGGTGAAGTTGGTACGGCTGCGGCGGTAAAACTCGCCCTCAATCAACTTATTGCTTCGCTAACAACGGCTTTTGCGCAAAGTTTGGCATTAATCCAGCATCAGGGAATTGATGTGGAATTGTTTATGCAGATTCTGCGCAACAGTGCATTATACGCGCCGACTTTTGATAAAAAATTGTCAAGAATGGTCGAGCGTAATTACGATCGTCCCAATTTTCCCACAAAACACTTACTCAAAGACATCAATTTATTCATTGCTGAAGCGCAAGCTGCTGGCTTAAATGTAAGTGGAGCAGAAGGTGTTAGACAAATTATTGAAGCTGCAACGAGTCAAGGTTTTGCTGACGCAGATTATTCCGCGCTATTTTCTGCTGTCAATCCTAAGTAGTTTGGTAGAGGTCAACGATTGGAGGTCAGAGTTGAAAGCGAATTAAATCAACCTAAACCTCGTGTAGAGGTATCCTCTATTGAGGGAAGTTATCAAGATAATAGTTTTGAACTTGTATACTGTCCTAACTTTTCCCTCAATTGTTATATAAAACAAATTCAGGAACCTAAGTGACAACTCATAAGAAAGTGAATCGCAGCTTTTTTGATTAAGCTTGGCATTCCACTAGGGCGCGCTGTATTATAACATCTTTATCAATCATCGCCTCAATTTCCTCTGGCTCCAACACTCCTTCAAATATTTCCAAAGAAGCAGAGTTAAGCGCAACCGCAAAAACGCTTTCAAAACATTCTTTTAACTCTTCAGAGTTAAGATAATGCCCGCCTGCCTTTCGGCGTTTATTTAATTCCTTAATTTTGAACGCTGAGTTGCGAATAGAAACATTCCACGACTTTGTTGTTCGCTTTTCTGCATATTGCTTAATTAAGTGCTTAAGCAAAACAACAGCATAACTCTGGATGTTATTGATTTTATCGTCGCGGCTCATTTCTTCTAGTTCGTCAACGATCGCCAAGGCAGACGAAAGATCGCCGCGTAGTATTTTTTCCCTAAGTTCTGCTAGCTCTTCCATGCACGACGATACTCCTGCAGTACTTTCCAGTTTTGAGTGTACTGCTTATATATCAGCTAACGCTAGATACCGAGAAGGCGACAAAAATGACTCCACTGACTAAGACGGCGGCTAGAACTCCCCAGATGACAAAATTGCGCTGCTGTGCTTTAGTTGGGGGTTCTGCTGTGTACATCTTTGGTTCTTTGGCAAAATTGTTAAGACGTCCGCCTTCTTCTGTGGTATAGGGCATGAGTGTAATCCTTTTTTTTCTGCTTATTTTAACTAAGCGTAATCACGACTAGTATATATACTCTACCACCTTAGCAACAAATCTTTACAAGGAAAATGCTGTGAGTGGATAGCGGCTAGTGACTAGTATGTAGTACAAGAACCACTCATCTAAATTTTCCCTAGCTGGTAATCTTACCTGAAAGCGGCGAACTAGCGCTAGCATAACTCTTGACAGGAATTCTGCCCGCGAGAAAAGCAAGTCGTCCTGCGATCGCTGCCATACTCATCGCGCGTGCCATTGCGGGTGGGTTTTGGGCTTGGGCGATCGCGGTATTAATTAACAAAGCATCTGCACCTAATTCCATTGCTTGTGCGGCTTCGCTGGGAGTTCCGATTCCCGCATCTACGACAACTGGAACATTGGCATTTTCGATGATAATTTGAATATTTGCGGTGGTTTTCAATCCTTGACCCGAACCAATCGGTGAAGCTAATGGCATTACAGTAGCGCACCCAACTTCTTCTAACCGCTTAGCTAGCATCGGATCGGCATTAATATAGGGAAGTACAGCAAAGCCTTCTTGGACTAACTTTTCCGCAGCTTCTAATGTGCCAATCGGATCGGGAAGTAAATACTTTGGATCGGGAATAACTTCTAATTTGACAAAGTTATTTTCTTCTTGTCCTAACAACTTCGCCATTTCTCGCCCTAACCGCGCGACGCGAATCGCCTCTTCTGCTGTTTGACAACCCGCAGTATTGGGTAGCATCCAGATTTTATTCCAATCTAAGGCTTCTGCTAAACCTTCGTGCCCTGGTGCATTCGTTTGAACGCGACGTACTGCAACGGTGACAATTTCGCAACCGCTGGCGACGACACTCTGCTGCATTTGTTCGATGCTGCGATACTTTCCTGTACCCGTCATCAAGCGCGAGTTGAATTTACGTCCTGCAATTATTAAAGGAGTATCAATGTCTACTGATGATGCTATTGGTTTTGCGATCGTTTGCATTTTTGCTGAAGGTGATAAAAATTGTATTGGCGATGATTTTGGCAACGCCGGAGTCAGTTTATTTTCTGGGTAAAACCGCGAGAAATGAAAGTGTTCTAACAAAGGATGCGATTTTTGTTGCCAAATGTACTGGGCAATTAACTTTGCCGTAACGGGTGCTAATAAAATACCATTGCGATAATGTCCAGTCGCCAGCGTCAAATTCTGGCAAAGGCTAGAACCGAGAATTGGTAATTCATCAGGTGTTGCAGGACGAAATCCCCACCATAATTCATCAATCGGATATTGCTGTAATTGTGGTAGTAAGCGCGTTGCATTTTGTAACAAAGTTTGAATTCCTTGTGGGGTATTGTATGGTGTCAATCCCACATCTTCACTTGTTGCGCCAATAACAATTCGGCGATCGCGACGCGGCACAATATACGTGTCTTGTCCATACAAAACTCGCTGTAGCGGTAATTCATAATGACTTTCAGGAACTCGCAGCGATAACATTTGTCCTTTTTTTGGGCGTACCGCAATCGGTAATAATTCGTTTGACCAAGCACCCGCAGCTAGCACATAATGTTCAGCACGATAGACACCTGCCGAAGTTTGCACGCCAATGACACGCCGCTGCTGTTGTTGAATTGCTTGTACAGTGACGTTATCTTGTAAATCGACACCTAACGCCTCAGCCGCTGTCCACAGCGATCGCATCAACGCCCGATTATCTACTTGTCCATCTTCGGGATACCACCAACCGCCAACGACATCGCGACTCAATCCTGGTTGATATAAGTGAATCGCATCTCGATCTAGCCAGTAAGCAACCGCATCATCTTCTGCTGTATGAGTGGGTTCTTGATACACAGGGGCTAAAATTCCACAAGCCCAATATCCTGTCGTCACACCAGAAAGTTGTTCGAGTTTATCGACCCATTCAGGATACAGCGATCGCGATTCTAAGCATAAGTCGCGCATTGCCCCAGAAGGAAGTTTCTCCGCCTGCGGTGCTAGCATTCCCGCTGCTGCATGACTTGCTGCTGCGCGAAAATCGCGACTCAGTACCGTCACCGAGGCGCCACAAAGTTTCAGTTCAACTGCGATCGCTAAACCGACAACGCCGCCACCAATAATTAAAATGTCACTTGTCGTCATTGCTAAAAAGCAGACTTCCCTCTACTGCGGATCGAATTCAAAAGTTCACGCGCCTATCTCTAGACTAACGCTAATCGAGTAGCGAGTGGAATGAACGAAGCCCACTATTATAGTATTTCTCCTCTGCCCACGCCAGTCGCCTCAACGGGGGAAACCCCCGCACGGCGCAGGCTCCTCTGCCCCTCTGCTCCCTCTGCCTTATTCCTCTACTGTCCACACAATATCCGTACCTTGTCCCCAAAAACCGTTAAATTTTGTCACTTTCACATCACCTAATACTTGAGTTTGACAAGCCAAACGTAAGTTTCTTGTAGGATCGTGGGGAGGAAGCGATCGCCGTGCTTTGTCACGCCAGTTAGTTTCTGATACTTCTCCTTCAACAAAGACAGCGCAGGTACCACAAGTACCTATTCCGCGACAGTTAATGATTGTGGCGTTGCCATTGTGGGGGTTGACTTCATTTTGGAGCAAAACTTGACGCAAATTAGCGCCGCGATCGCATACGATTGTTTTTCTTTGGGCTAGCACTTTTACCATAGGTGTGAGTAGATGGAAATTTCAAGTTTGGTAATAGGTAATGTATTGATGAATTTTCTTGCCAATTACCAATGACCTGTTACCAATTTTTAAGTTACGTTTATTTTCACCGATTAACTTACCTTCTTTAGTGGCATTTTTCTAAAATACTCTTCTCCAGGTTTCAACTTTTGTCCCGTTTCTACCTATGAATGCAAATTCCTCCAATCGACTTTGGATTTATGACACGACATTACGCGATGGTACTCAGCGCGAGGGACTATCTGTGTCAATTGAAGACAAACTACGAATTGCCCGTAGGTTAGATCAATTAGGGATACCCTTTATTGAAGGCGGTTGGCCTGGAGCCAATCCCAAGGATGTACAATTTTTCTGGCAATTGCAAGAAGAACCGCTTCAGCAAGCAGAAATTGTGGCGTTTTGTTCGACTCGTCGTCCGCATATTCCCGCTTCTGAAGATCCACTTTTACAAGCAATTCTCTCAGCCGGAACGCGCTGGGTGACTATTTTTGGTAAATCGTGGGATTTGCACGTTACCGAAGGCTTAAAAACTAGCCTCAACGAAAACTTGGTAATGATTCAGGATACAATTGCGTACCTGCGCAGCCAAGGACGCCGCGTCATTTACGATGCTGAACATTGGTTTGATGGCTTTAAGTACAATCGCGAATATGCTTTAGAAACTTTGCGTACGGCGATCGCAGCTGGTGCGGAATGGCTTGTCTTATGCGATACGAATGGCGGTACTTTACCACACGAAGTCGGCGCAATCGTTAAAGATGTTGTGGAAGTCATCGGCGATCGCAACTCACCTCAAATCGGTATCCATACCCACAATGATTCTGATACTGCGGTAGCAAATGCGATCGCGGGTGTCCTCGAAGGCGCGAGAATGGTACAAGGCACGATGAATGGTTATGGCGAACGTTGCGGTAATGCTAACTTGTGTTCGCTGATTCCCAACTTACAACTAAAGTTAGGCTACTCGTGTATTCAAGCCGAACAACTTGCCCAACTCGCCCAAACAAGCCGTTTCATTAGCGAAGTCGTCAATCTTGCACCAGACGATCACGCACCGTTTGTTGGACGTTCAGCGTTTGCCCATAAAGGCGGTATTCATGTTTCTGCGGTTGAACGCAATCCTTTAACTTACGAACACATTCAACCCGAACAAGTTGGTAACAGTCGCCGTATTGTGATTTCCGATCAAGCAGGATTAAGTAATGTCATTGCCAAAGCACGCACTTTTGGTATCGAACTTGATAAGCAAAACCCCGCTGCTCGTCAAATTTTACAGCACCTCAAAAACCTGGAAAGCCAAGGTTATCAATTTGAAGCTGCTGAAGCTAGCTTTGACTTATTAATGCGCGAAGCTTTAGGAAAACGCCAGCAGTTTTTTACTATTAAAGGCTTTCAAGTTCACTGCGATTTAGTATCAGGAATTGACCAACAAAATAGTGGGGCATTAGCAACAGTCAAAGTCACAGTCAACGGTCAAGATATTCTAGAAGCCGCAGAAGGTAATGGTCCAGTAGCCGCGTTAGATGCAGCACTACGCAAAGCGTTAGTCAACTTTTATCCACAAATTGCCGAATTTGAACTCTCCGACTACAAAGTACGAATCCTCGACGAACATAGCGGCACTTCAGCAAAAACTCGCGTCTTAGTAGAATCACGCAGTCAACAGCAACGTTGGACAACTGTCGGTGTTTCTACGAATATTTTAGTAGCCTCTTATCAAGCAGTAGTAGAAGGATTAGAATATGGCTTGTTATTACATTCATCTACGGAGGTGGCATTAAGTACGCACCAATAAAATGGTAATAGGTAATCGGTAATGGGTAATATAATTTTGAGTTTTGAATTGAAAAGACCAATGACTAATTAGCGACTACCAAGTTTTAAATTACATTAATTTCACTCGCTCGCTAGTTGTTACGAACTTCTGTTTATATTAATCTGTACAGACTCAAGATGTTGACTGCATTACGGAGATACCAAGAACCAATAGCTGCATCTATTGCCGTAATTTTGTGCGTATTTGGAGTGGTTGCGCTACAAATACCTCAATTAAATCAGTTAAATACACGTAAAACGCTTACTAAAGAAGCACTTATAAGAGAAACTGAAGCTGAAAAAGTTCGACTTAATTTGTTAAGACAACTCCCTAGTTTTGGCTTTGATAATCTCGTAGCTAACTGGGTATTTTTAAATTTTCTTCAATATTTTGGCGATGATGAAGTTCGTCCACAAACAGGCTATAGCCTAAGCCCTGAATATTTTGAAATCATCTTAGACCGCGATCCGCGTTTTTTACAAGCATACTTATTTCTTTCTTCTAGTACCTCACTTTATGCAGGAATGCCAGAGCGAGCGATCGCATTAATGAATCGAAATTTAAAACTTCTTTCTCCGACTGTACCGCAAAGATCTTATTATATTTGGCGTTACAAAGGAATTGATGAATTGTTGTTTCTAGGAGATTCTGTCGCAGCACAGCAATCGTTTACAACCGCAGCCGAGTGGGCGAGTGTTTACGCTGATGAAGAAAGCAAACAAGTCGCTGCAATTTCCCAAAAAACAGCAGAATTTCTTTCTCGTAACCCCAACAGTAAATCAGCACAAGTGGGTGCTTGGACAATGGTTCTCAGCAATCCAGTTGATGCAGCAACGCGTGATTTGGCAATTCGTCGCATTCAAGCGCTTGGGGGTGAAGTTTCCATTTCTCCTGAAGGAGTTGTACAAGTAAAACCACCACAAGAAGATTAAGAAAGCTTGGCGAATGCATTCGCGGCTTAAAGACAAAGTTCACCCGCGTGGACTAAGTGTATAGGAGGCAAAGTAATATCTATTGGTACAACGGTCAACTAATTTTAAGTAACACTTTAGAAATTGCAGTTGACGAGCCTGGTTTATTGTATGGAGCTACTGTATTTACAACGCTGCGAGTTTATCATCAATCACTCGCGCATCCTTTAACTAATTGGCAAGCCCATTGCGATCGCCTCCGTTACAGCATTGAAACCTTTGGCTGGCGATCGCCAAATTGGGCGCAAATCGCGCAAGGTGCAATAAATTTAATACCGCACTTTCCCGTTCTCAGAATAACTATCTTCCCTGATGGCAGCGAATTAATTACCGGAAGACAGCTACCTCCAGACTTGACAAATAAACAAAAATATGGCGTAAAAGCTTGGGTGACCGCAGAATTTGCGCGATCGCTACCAATGCATAAAACAGGTAACTATCTATCGGCGTGGTTAGCGAGATTAGCAGCACAGCAACACTCAGCAGAGGAAGCAATTTTAGTTGACGAACAGGGAAATTGGTTAGAGACGAGTACGGGCAATTTATGGGGGTGGCGCGATAACTGTTGGTGGACGCCGCCATTATCAGCAGGAATACTACCAGGAGTTGCGCGATCGCAACTATTAGAATGGATAAAACAGTATTGTCGAGTTCAAGAGGAACCTTGGTTTGCAGATACAGTCGATACGTTTGAGGCGATCGCCTACTCTAATAGCGTTGTCGAAGTGATTCCGATCCATACAGCGATCGAACAGCATGGAGAAGTCATCCAAAAGACGTACGATCCCTACCACTCTAGTCTCAAGCTATTGCGACAACTTTACATAGCATGACAACTAGTCAAAAATTAATGTAGATTAAGAATAGTTAACAATTCCCATAAAAGCGCCCTCGCACATTAAATTAGGAGGATTGACCTCGGTGAATAAACGGTGGAGAAACGCGGGGCTGTACGCACTGCTTGCTGTTGTTGTCGTTGCGCTAGGAACAGCGTTCTTCGATAGACAACCTCAAAGTCGAGAAACATGGCGTTACAGTCAATTTATTCAAGAAGTAGAACAAGGCAGAGTTGAGCGAGTTAGCTTAAGTGCAGACCGCACTAGAGCCTTAGTCACGCCCTTAGACGGTGAAAAACGAGTCGTAAACTTACCAAACGACCCTGACTTAATCAATATTCTGACTAGAAATCAAGTAGATATCTCTGTTTTGCCACAAACCGATGATGGTTTTTGGTTTAGAGCATTAAGCAGTTTATTTGTACCAGCACTACTTTTAGTTGGTTTATTTTTCTTACTGCGGCGCGCGCAAAATGGTCCTGGTAGTCAGGCGATGAACTTTGGTAAATCCAAAGCCAGAGTCCAGATGGAACCGCAAACCCAAGTAACCTTTGGTGACGTTGCAGGTATCGACCAAGCCAAGCTAGAACTCAACGAAGTTGTAGACTTTCTGAAAAACGCTGACCGCTTCACCGCAGTCGGGGCAAAAATTCCTAAAGGCGTGCTGCTAGTTGGACCTCCAGGAACGGGTAAAACGTTACTCGCGCGTGCAGTTGCGGGAGAAGCAGGCGTTCCGTTCTTCTCGATCTCAGGTTCAGAATTCGTCGAAATGTTCGTGGGTGTTGGTGCTTCCCGCGTGCGTGACTTGTTTGAACAAGCAAAAGCTAATGCACCTTGTATCGTGTTCATCGATGAAATTGACGCCGTTGGTCGTCAGCGTGGTGCTGGCTTAGGCGGTGGTAACGACGAACGCGAACAAACCCTCAACCAGTTACTAACCGAAATGGATGGTTTTGAGGGTAATACGGGTATTATCATCATCGCGGCGACGAACCGTCCTGACGTCCTTGATGCTGCATTATTGCGCCCAGGTCGTTTTGACCGTCAAGTTGTTGTCGATCGTCCTGACTACGCAGGAAGAGTCGAAATTCTCAAAGTTCACGCGCGTGGTAAAACCTTAGCGAAAGATGTTGACGTTGAAAAGATTGCGCGTCGCACTCCTGGCTTTACAGGTGCAGATTTATCAAACTTGTTGAACGAAGCTGCGATTTTAGCCGCACGCCGAAATTTAACGGAAATTTCCATGGATGAAGTCAACGATGCGATCGATCGCGTTTTGGCAGGTCCAGAGAAGAAAGACCGCGTGATGAGCGAAAAGCGCAAAACTTTAGTAGCCTACCACGAAGCTGGTCACGCTTTAGTTGGTGCGTTAATGCCTGACTACGACCCTGTACAGAAAATTAGCATTATTCCGCGCGGTCGCGCCGGTGGTTTAACTTGGTTTACTCCAAGCGAAGACCGCATGGAAACAGGGCTTTACAGCCGTTCCTACCTAGAAAACCAAATGGCGGTAGCTTTGGGCGGTCGTATTGCTGAAGAAATCATCTTTGGCGAAGAAGAAGTGACAACAGGTGCTTCTAACGACTTACAGCAAGTGGCTCGCGTAGCACGTCAAATGGTAACGCGTTTTGGAATGAGCGATCGCTTAGGTCCTGTAGCGTTAGGTCGCCAACAAGGGAATATGTTCCTTGGTCGCGATATCGTTGCTGAACGCGATTTCTCCGAAGAAACAGCAGCAGCAATTGATGACGAAGTTCGTGAATTAGTAGAAGTTGCTTATCGCCGCGCAAAAGAAGTTCTTGTCAGCAACCGTCACATTCTCGATCAGCTAGCACAAATGTTGATTGATAAAGAAACAGTAGACGCAGAAGAACTGCAAGAACTGCTAGCAAATAGCGATGTTAAAACTGCTGCTTTTGCTTAATTTGCAGTGGCTACAGCGGTTAACAAGCTAAAAACTTAAACACCTAGGGTAATTTTAGTGAGTGCTAAAATTACCCTTATTTTTTCTCTACATAATGTCCTTTAAAACAGGACGGTAATTGGTTTCAGGAAAACCCTGCTTTTTTACTGGTTCATATAAAGTGCAAGTCACCAATTTTGGAGATTTAGGGTGCGAGTAGAGTAGGTGTAATACCTATCAACATTATCTTACGAGCAATAGAAGATTTCGCACAAAAATAGGACAAGATGTACATCCTGTCCCGTCTAAATTAATGGTTTAAAATAGCCTATGAAGCTTCAACTTTAGGTTTACCCGAAGCCCGCTCGAACCATTCTTGATAGGTTTTTTGACGTTCAGCATCTTCAACAACAATTTCGACGCGGACTTTTTTACACCCTTGACGGCGTTCGAGTGCGATCGCATTTAATAACAAGCTAGCAATTTTAGGTGAATCAAATTCCCCACTTACTGTTAAACCATTAGCCGATCCTATTCTCGTACCAAACGATTGTGTTGATTGGTTGGCGTCTCCTTCACGCAACTCAATTCCGGTAAGTTCCTCTTGTCCTAGTTCGATTTCAGCAAGTTGTTTGTGCTCTGGACTTACTTGTTCAACAATCAGTTTTTCCCGTCTTACGGGAATTTCCACCATCCGAGTTTCTATTTCTTTACGGACAATAACCTCGCCTACTTTGCGTTTGTTGCGGTCAACAATGATTCTTTCTCCAAGCAAGCGCACAATTTCATCTGCTAATCCTTCTGAGTTACTTGATTTAGATTCTACAGCTATTGCATCTTCAGAAGGTTCGCTGCTACTAGGGGTCATAGCCGTATATTCTGTTGTATTAGCAGGTGGTACGGGGTTATTATTTTCTGGATATTCCATTGTCGATCTTCCTGTAGCTATACATTGCGGTAAATTTTTACTTTCTATTGGACTGATATTTACCAAAACAGTCTTATTTATCGGATCTATTTTCTGAACCAACTTACTAACTAATAAAACTGGCTCAGTTGTTTGTAAATCTTCTAACAATAAAACTAAATTAATTTGTTTATTCTTATCTAGTTTTACATCGATTACTGTAGCAAATGTTTTGCCCTGGTTATCCAAGACAACGAAGTTACTTAACTTGCTTTTGAGTTTTTCTAATAGTGCATCTATACGGTTATGGATTGGTATAGATTCATCTCTTAGCAAAAACTTTTGACTGTTCATTTTATTTCACAACATAGCTTACTTTTACTATTGCGCAAAACTGATTATCTTATTTATTTTTATTATTTATAAAATAAAAGTAGGGGATGTTAATGTATTTTTACCCCTACTTTTCCACCGCTTAAACTTTAAAAAGCGCAAAGCGTCAAAGTGAAACTTTATCTATACGCGGTCATTTGGTAGACGGTCTTTGTTTTCAACAACGGTACCTTCGTTATGAATGTCTAACTCTTCACGACGAATAGTTTCTTGAGCCTGAACTGTTTCTTGATCTACTTCTTTTCTAACTCGAACTTCTTCACGAACAAAGGCTTCCTTGCGTACTTCTGGAGTTTCTTCGTAAAGTTCTACGCGAGTTGTTTCACCTTCACCAAATCTAACTTGGCTGGGATCGACAGCTTTTCCAGCATCAGTAGGAGATACTCTCTCAATAACTACACGCTCTTTTTCAATGGGAATAGAAACCTGCGCAGTTTCTGTTTCTACACGCTTACCGATAGAAACTTCCCCAGCTTTTCTGCGAACTTTGTTAGCGACGAGACGCTCTTGATAAAGCTTAAGATTTTGATTTGTATCCTCTTTCAAACCGTACAAATCTTCATCATACTTATAATCATAGGTATCGCGAGTGTAATTTTGTCTGGGAGCAGGAGCCGCCATACCAACAGTTGATGCTGTATCTAACGGTGCGCCTTCTAGCGGCATCTCAGCAGTTGCTGTTTGACCGCGATATACACCACGAACACGCTCTTCATAGTCGTAATCGACTGTCATGCTTTCATCAAATTCTGGCAAGTTTTCTGCCTGTTCTCTTGTCATTCCTACTGCGTATACGCGGTCTGCACCGTAGTCGATCCGCGAACGACCAACAGGCATTAATACTTTCTTACCAAAAATCCAGAAACCTAGATCTACAATAAAATAACGAAAATTTCCTTCTTCGTCTACTAAAACGTCGCTTACTGTACCAATTTTTTCATCCGTTCCTTGCGCGTATACGCTCATTCCCTTGACGTCATTACCATCAAAAGCTTCGCGATAATCGGGGTCAAAATCACTAATTTTTAGAAGTGCCATACAAATGATTCCTCAACCTTGCATTACATAGCTTCTACTTTAGGAAATTCCTAATAGTTATCCATCTTCCTATCGAATGAAATAGAATTTATAAAAAGCTAACTACTGATAGATATTTTTTAAGCTAAATATTTATGAATGAAAGAAAACAAAGGTTGTCACTTATTAGTTTTTGTTTTTGGTGTTAAGCGCAGAGAATAGCTGCATATTCTCTAACTTTCGGATATCTTTTAGTATTCCTTACGGAGGAATAGTAACAATTTCTCATTCATCGTTTTCAGTTCATGATGAAACTACAAATGACTCCAAATCTCCTAACTATTAGGAAACTTGGAGGCAACTTTAAGCTTAGCAAGGTACAAACCAGTAAAATTCTTGGTTTAATTCCACACCGACTAGTTTAGATATTCTCGTTAAAAATTTTATTCGTTTGGTTAATCTCCGGCTGACCTTGGGTGTCAATGTCCAATTCTTCGCGACGAATTGTTTCTTCAGCTTCTACTGTATTTTGTTCGACAATTTTTCTAATTCTAACTTCTTCCCGAACGAAGGCTTCTTTGTGGATCTCTGGCGTTTCCTCGTACACTTCAATACGTGCAATTTCACCTTCCTGAAAGTCTAGTTCTCCTGGAGTTATTGTCTCGTCTGTAGTAGGTACGCGCTCAATGACAATACGCTCTTTTTCTATGGGAATTGCTACTTTTGCGGTTTCAGTCTCAATGCGTTTACCAACGGCAACCTCGCCTGTCTTCACGCGGTTTTTACTTGCTATTAATCTTTCTTCATATAGCTTTAATGTTTGATGATTCTGCTCGTTTAAGTTGTAGAGTGAAGAGTCATGTTCATAGCTATATGAGTCGCGATTGTAGGTAGGAGAATTCATTAGATCGTGAGTTTGTCCAGCGGCAACCAAAGGACGATAGACTTCTCTTACTTGCTCCTCGTAGTCATATTCTACCGTTGAGTGTTCGTCGTATTCTGGCAAGCCTTCGACTTGTACTTTGGTTAATCCATCTACTGTAACGCGGTTTGTATTGTAGTCGATCCGAGAAAGTCCTATAGGTAGTAGAATTTTCTTGCCCATAGCCTCGAAGCCCGTAGCAATCACTAAATATCGAAAACGACCTTCTCCATCGACCAAGGCAGTTGAGACGGTTCCAATTTCTTCTCCGCCTTCGGTATAAAGCTTCAAATTTCTAATGTCATCACCACCGAAGGTTTCTCGATAATTTGGGTCGAAGTCTTCGAGTTTGTACAACGGCATACTATTAATTACCTATTACTCTATATCACGTAATACCTAGACTAAAAATATCTTTGGTTTACTCCATCCTTCTGGCGACTGACTTAACGCCGTTTCAAGGCTTAAATATCCGTTAACACTAAAGATGTATTGTCTTGATATTTAAGATTTCTAAATTTTATGAGAAGATTTTCAACAAAGATTTATATGTAGTCGCGCTATGGTATCAGAGAAAAATAATTAAAGACAAAAACAACATATTGCGTGTCGAAAGCATGAATTTTATTTATGATTGAGGCTTGGTTAAATTTGCTGCAACAGAATCGGGCGATCGCAGTTATTCGTGCGACTCAACACGAACAGGGCTATCAAATGGCAAAAGCCGTAGCCGTAGGTGGAATCAAGCTTATTGAAGTTGCGTGGAATAGCGATCGCAGTGCAGATTTAATCGCGCGGCTACAAGCCGAATTACCCCAATGCACGATTGGTACGGGTACATTGCTAGATTTAGCACAACTCAACGATGCGATCGCTGCCAAAGCAAAATTTCTGTTCAGCCCGCATTGCGACACCGCGATGATTCGCGCAGCAGTGCAACAAAACATACCAATAATTCCTGGTGCGCTATCACCAACAGAAATTATGACGGCTTACACTGCTGGAGCAAGTTGCGTCAAAGTCTTTCCAATCCAAGCTGTAGGAGGCGCAAGCTACATTAAAAGTTTGCAAGAACCACTCGGACATATACCATTAATCCCTACAGGGGGAGTGACGATCGCGAATGCGTCTGATTTTATTGCAGCCGGAGCGATCGCGGTAGGTTTAGCCAGCGAACTATTTCCTAAACATTTAGTTGCTGCCGAAAATTGGCAAGCAATTAGTCAACAAGCAAAAACCTTAGTGGAAAAACTGCATCAAATTCAGTGACTCACTACCGGTGGTACGATCGCCCAACTGAGATCGACATTGTTCATTTCTACTTGCGATAGTTTGGCATCGAGTAAATTGGCTCCCCGCAGGATTGCTGCATTGAGATTTACATCTGTGAGAACCGCACGCTGCAAATCGGCTCCACTCAAGTTTGTCTTACTCAAGTTTGCCCAACTCAAATCTGCTTCAGTTAAATTGGCAGTAGTCAGTTCTGCTTGCTCCAAATTAGCTCCTCGTAGATTTGCCAAAATTGCTTTAGCGGCGATTAGATTAGCACGATGTAAATTGACTCCTGTTAAGTTCGCGCCACTCAAATTTGCTTGCGATAAGTTAGCTTCACTGAGATTCGCGCCTTCTAAATTCGTTCTACTCAAATCGGCGGCGGTTAAGTCACTGGCAATTAACTCGGCGCGTTCTAGCTGTGTACCACACAAGTGCGATCGCATCAACTTTGTTGCTGTAAGATTGGCGCGATTTAAATTAGCATCAACTATTACGGCTTCGGTTAAATTTGCTTGATTTAATTGAACTCCACTTAAATTCGCTTTGCTCAAGTCTGCTTGTGCTAGATTCGCCTCGTGTAAATTCGCACGGCTTAAGTTAGCTTCACACAATATTGCTTTGTTGAGGTTGGCACGCCACAAATTGACACCACTGAGATCTGCACCTGTTAAATTGGCAGCAGTTAAATCTACTCCAACCAAATGACTGCCGTTAAAGCGAGTCGCCACCATATTAGCTTGCTTGAGGATAACGCCATTCAAGTCGGCTCCTACTAAAATTGACCGACTCAAATCTGTAGCCTCTAAGATTGCTCGTTTGAGGACTATGCCACTTAAATTGACTTCCTGCAAGGATGCGTGACTCAGATCGACATTAGGAAAGTAGCGTTCTCCTGCGGCGTATCGCTTCAGGAGTTCTTTAGCTTCCATGAATTTTTACCTGCACATATTGCTCAACAATGCGCACTGAATAAGTACGCAACGGTTCAAGCTGTTGACGTAAATGTGGTAGAGCTTCTAAAGGATAGACGCATCGCGGATAAACGTTTTCTCCAGTCCGAATATCGTATTGAAAATGATGCCAGGGACAGTCGATCAATCCTTGCCATACGGTTGCTTTTGCCAGCGATCGTTGTTGGTGTCCGCACAAGCCTTGTAAGGCGTAAAATTGACCGCGATCGTTGACGATCAAAATTGGTAAGTTTTCTACTTGTACGAGTTTTGTTGTCCCTGGCGGGATGTCATCTATTTTGGCAACACTGATATAGCACACAGCTAGTTATGTAGCTTTGAGCTACTTGCCATTGTGGTTGTGAGGTACGACTAAGAACCTAGAAGTATAAGGCGACTCTCCTGGCGCACTTCGCCGGAAGTGTCCTGATGGCCCTTCTCCTAAGAACTCGCTAAACCAAGCTTCGTGTTCAATTTCTTCGTTGAGAATCGCCAGCGATAACTCGTACGTGCGGTGGTCTTTGCCAAAGGTCATGTTGCAGATGTCAGTATAAACGCGAATCGCACACCGCTCTGCCTCCACTAATACTTGCAATAGTGGTCGAAGATCGCCTTGTTCTACTGCCTGTTTAGCTTCGAGGACTGCGGTTTGTGACTCTTCGCTACCGCCACTTGTAAACCCAACGCGGGGTGTAGCATCGTCATTATTTTGACGACGATCGGGGAGATAAGCGTCTGGGCAAGCTGCTTGGTTTGCGAAGTCGCGAATATCACGCGGTAACTCGCCGCCTAACTCATAAATGCGGGGAACGAGGGCTTCAAAATGGTTGCGATCTTCTAGTCGCGCGTCTTCAATAATTTCTTTGAGACCTTCGCCTTCAAAACCGATCGCATTCGCGCGCAAAATTGTGTAGTAATAGTAGGTGGTAAACTCTGCTGATGCGGCGCGAACTAACTTATCTAAAAGTTCTTTGACATCAATTCCCGCTTGTTCCACCATCTGTAGTGCTACTTTACCCATGGGGAACCTCCTTGTAGGATTTAATCGATTTTTAAATGTTTTTTTTAAAACTCAATGCAATAGAATTGACTGTTGCGTACCCAAGCCAAAAAAAATCGCATAATTGAGTGTAGCTGCCACCTGCACTCCAGTTCACACCTTATTTTTATTTAGTGGCAAACTACACTTTAAGCAGTAAATTTGTGAGATGTGGCTTTATGAGTAGAATTTCTACTGCATATTGCCTACATTTTCGATCTTGCCTAAATAGATCGCAAACGTGTTGACTTCGATAAAAAAGTTAAAGTAATTGTTGACTTAACTTAATTGAGCAACAAGTTGATTTTGCAACAAGATTTGATTTGTGAATAAGTCCTCAACTGTAATGCGTAAAAATCGCTGCTGATCGACTTGAAATAATACTTTAATGCGATCGCTTCCTGGGTAACCAGGCGGTGTTAGTTGAGCAATTGATCGCGCACCATCTCGGTCGTTGAGTGGTTTGACTTGACTTTGCCCGCTATCAAGACGACGCGTTATTAAGCGATCGCCATCAAAATAAACTTCAGTTCCGCCCGTTTCTTGCCCTAATTCGCCGATAATTAATTCAATACTCGGCTGATTTTCTACGGAAGCACCTAATACAAGTTCTACTGGCTCGCTCATCGGATAAGGTTGTCCAGCTTTAATCAGAGGATGCCACTTGTGAGTATTTTGCCGTCGATCCCAATAGCGCACGCCGTAGCTATGATAAAGAAAATCTTTAATTTCTATTCCTTGACTGAGTTGTAAAGCACCGTGAGCGATCGCTTCAAAAGGCTTTTCACAGCGAATTTTTGCCGCATCAAAGTACTGTTGTATCCACGTTTGTACGGCTGGCATTTGTGCTGTACCGCCGACGAGTAATACGGCATTAATATCAGCAACTTCTAGCCCTTGTCGTCGTGCTTGTTGCAAAAGTTGCGTCATTGATTCATCTAATCGCTCAAAAAATGCGTGTTCTTGCAAAATATTTTCTAAACTTGCGCGGTCTAACTCTAGTTGATAACTTTCAAAGGTTTCATCATTAAAATAAACCTCACTTGCTTGGGGTTGCGTTGATAATTGAATCTTCAATTTTTCTGCAAGTCGCGTCGTTAAGGAATTGACAACTAAACCTTGCGTTGCGGCAAAATAATCAACCAACCAATTATCAATATCAGAACCACCAAGATTTTGCCCTGCTTTGGCAAGTACCCGCGCCGTCTTAGGTTTTTGCCCTGATTTCTCGCTAAATAACTTATCGCCCCATTTCAGCACAAAGCCTAGTGGTTTTTTCCCTGGTTGTGTACCACTATCGAGCTTTACTAAAGATAGATCAAGAGTTCCACCGCCAAAGTCAACAACGAGCAAATTCTCTCGATCGGCTAAACCATAACCTAAAGCAGCAGCGGTTGGTTCGTCAATTAGCCGCACTTGTTCGACTGCTAGCGATTGACAAACGGCTCCTAACCAGTGACGATAAGCTTCAAAGCTATCGACAGGTACAGTCAATACGAGAGAATTAGCAACATCCGGAGTTTCGGCATTGAGTGTTGTAATAATTTGCGTGAGAAACCATTGTCCTACTTGCTCAAACGTGATAACTTCGCCATCAAGTTCAGGGAGAAATCCTTGAATATCTGTTCCAATTCCGCGTTTGAAGCTACGGAAAAATCGCGGGTTACTTGTAAGATCAAGTCCGCGATCGCGTACTGCTTGCCCGACAATCACCTTTTTTTGGGCTGCATCTTCCACATACACCAAACTCGGAACCAAAGGCGGATTTAACCCTTGTTGTACCGAAAGCCCTGCTAAACTAACTGTTTCTGGCTTTTGCGTTATGGGATTCCAACGCGCTATACAAGTGTTACTCGTACCAAAATCGATTGCGATCGCCATTCAACTATCTACTATGCTTTAATTCCTCATCTTATTCATACTATTTACTGTAAGTACAGGAACATTTAAATTAGTTGGTCAGAGGTGGTAATGGGTAATGGGTAATAGGTATGGTTTTGATATTGAGAAGTCTTAACTAGCCACTAGCCACTCTTGTTGTAATAAGGCAATCGCTTCTTCTTTGGCTTTGGCTTCAATTTCAATCCAGGGGGCTTCGCGGTAGACGCTGGGCATTGTTGTAATTAGGTTACTGTGCTTGCGATCGTTAAAAGCGGTTTCACCGTTGGAAATATGCACCAATTGCCAATCTGGATTTTCCCAAGTGTCGCGCGCTGCATAAAACATTTCTGCAACCGAGGGATCTTCGTAGCTACTTAATTTTTCGTGACAGATATGATGATGCGCGTCAAACACCATTGGTATAGCTGTCTTTTGACACACTTCTAAAATTTCCTTGGCGCTATAAGCATATTCATCGTTCTCAAACGTTAAACGACTTTTAATTTCTACTGGTAATTCGTTCACAACTTGAATCAGTTGTTCTGGACGTTGCGCTTTACCACCATGAATATTCATTAAAGACCAATGCGATCGCGGTAATCCCAATAAGTCTAAATCTTGGGAATGGCGTTGCAAAATTTGAATACTCGATTGCACAACGCTAGGGGAATCGGAACTTAATACAACGTACTGATCGGGATGCAGCACGATCCGAATTCCTAATTCTGCGGCGCGTTGTCCGATTTTACCCAACTCATCGCGCATTTGTTCTAAGACTTGTGCGCCGATTTGATCTTCCCAATCGTTCAAAGGAAATAAACTTGAGGAGGCGCGATACAGCTTGATGTCGCGTTGCTGACAAAACGAAAGCGCTTTGTGGAGGCGACTGAGATTATCGGTGTAAATATCTTTGAGCGTGCTTTCCCGTTGGCTATCACTCAGTGTGAGATATCGCGTACGCGTAATTGTGCGGAAGCGGACTTCTTTAGAAAAGGTGACACACACTAAACCAAGATGCGGTTGCGGCGATCGCACTGCTGAAGCTGTCTTAGGCAAATTATTTAGCTCAATTGCTGCCATTTATTATTTTTTGTTAACTACATTCTTATTCAACTAAGCTTTGCACAGGAAAAGTAGTACCTCCAGGAAGAATCGGCTGCGATCGCAACTATGTTAGGTATTGGCGATAGCAATTGTTTATCTTTCTGTTGATAGAAGACAATTTTTGTCATCTACCTTTCTATGTATTTATTAAAAATAGTAAATCCCCCTCAAAGTGTGTTGCTTTGTGTCACAAACCTTGCGTTTTTAACTGAGTGAGGCTTTAGGAACGCCTATTTGTATGACTTTATCCCAGTTTGTCAATAAAGCTACAAAGTGTCTTTTTGTCAAGTATCTGAAATACTTCTTTAGGCTAATGGCGGACAAATGAAATATTTCTTAACCTGGGGAGGCAAAGCGAGTAACGAGGATCACAATCCTGCTGACTCCTGAACTATGCAATTACAGCGTTACTTGACCGCAAGGCGTCAAACTTATGAACAATCAGCAATCAGCAGATGCTGCGATCTTTTTAGGAAACCTCAAAAATGGAATATGGCTGTTGGGGATATCTTCGTGGCTATTTGGTATCACAGATAGAACCATTGCTTCTTTTTCGGATGGTTACTTGTCTGCAATAGATATTATTCAGTTATTTACTGCATCATTCTTTTTCGTCAGTTGGCTATTTCTCAAGCCAACATCAAAAATCCAGACTCGATAGCATTACCTTTAACTTACTTGTGTCATCGAAACTAGAAAGCGCTTATTTGTCGATGGAATGTTACGATGTAAAATCTCTGTAAGACTTTGAGTGTCTTGAATGATTTTCATCCCAATCGGAGAGAAGGTTTTTTCGTTAAACACGTTCTCTGCAAGTAAAGGATTCGTCAAGGCTTGCGAAAAGGCATCAATGCCCACCAGTCTACCAATCAAAGGAGACAAAGCAGAATTTGGGCGTGTATCTTCAGCAAACAGTCCTACATAGTATTCAATATTATCAACATGACCGTATAAAGCTTTCAGATCCTTTTGCGTGCCTTCATCTTCCGTAATTTGATTGAAGTCGGTCACTCTCGGAAACTTGCACATTTCTCTGTAATCGTTGTAGCTTGCTAACTGGGTATCGCGTCCTAATTGAATACTGTTGATGTCGGTGTTAAGAATAAATTGAGGAGTGTTATGCAAGCCGATATCACCAGCAGGTTGCTTAGAAGCTGCGTCGAATAGTATTCCTAAGCCTTTATTGGTAATTAAATCATTATTCCATTGTGTTTTTGCTATAGGAATTTCTGTATCATCGAGCACAACTTTGTCTGGTACAAGACTGTGCCAGCGATACAATAAGTTGAACTCTACTGTCATCCAATTTTGGCGATACCACTTTTCGTTTGTAAATGCAGTTGGATCGAGAATGAACTTGAAGTGATACGGAGTAATGTGATTAATATACTCTTCAATGACAATTTTAATTAGCAAGACAATGACGATATTTCTCGCGGTTTGAAAGAGTCGTTCGTCATCCCAATCTTTGTACGCTTGTGCTAAGACATCACAAATTCGGTTATGTTCCCTTAGAAACAGGGTATTCATCATCACATAGCCAATCTGGACGTTACCGCGTTCGTTACCCATGGCAAATAGGTGGTTCTTTTGCTCTGGAGTCGTCCATTCTTCCCGAAAAATTGGTGGAGGTAATTCTTTAAATTCTTCCCTGACTTGTCCGTTTTCAAAGTAGTAAGGAGGATAGTCTTCACCATTGATTGTTTGATAGCGTAACTTGCCTTTCTGGTGTAATCTTAGAATATTAGTAATATCTTTATTTAAGCCATACAAGGGGCTAATATCGATTTCGTGATTAGAAGTATTTTTTAAGTTATTATTTCTATCAGTCCGTAAAAAACCATCGGTAAACCACTGCGCAAAGTAGGAAAACAACAGCGTAGATTTGGGAGATAAAATTGCGTTGCCTTTACGCAAAAATAAGTTTTCGGCGATCGCTTCAGGTGTTGGTAATTTCGTGTAATCTCGCGCAACTGGGGGTAGATGTCGTCCGCTGTATCTTCTATCGGTTAAGGAATCCCATGATGTATAAGGTGCCATTGTGCTGAAGGGATACGGACGAGTTGGAATTTTATAAATGGCGTTGTTGATGAGGAATTTATTAATTTTGCGTTTGAGGTACTCATTTTTTTGCACTAAGTTCCAAAACCACTTGAAGTGCGTTAAAATATAGTACTCAATATTATTTCTCAAGCCGTCCTTTGCGGTACTCCTTCTCTTCATAGCAGCGCTCACTTGTTGAGTATGATCCCTATTGCTGATGCTGGCAAAGACGCAATACGAACGTGAATTCGACAGCCTAGCGATTAAAATCGCCGCTAGAGAAACTAAGTCCACTTAAACCAAGTGGTCTCAACTGCTAGCTTTTCTTCGTCGAACTGACGTTATATCAACGGTAAGGAGTAACTACAGAAGAACTAGGAAAATTCCTGAAAAGTTGCGACGTGTCTTATCGACGAGAAGATACTGATTCTCTTTCAACCTGAGCGTGACGATGGCGACGTTGCTGCCAAACTCGCAAGCTGAGAATACACGCAACTAACCACACTGCTCCTGCTGCGTAACCTCCGATGACGTCAGTAGGCCAATGCACTCCTAAGTATATGCGACTAAACCCGATCGCAAAAACTAATAAAACTGTAATGCTCGTAATTAATTTCTGTCGTTGCGGAAAGTAACCTGTAAGTATATAACTAATTAAACCGTAGACAACGAGTGACATCAGCGCATGACCGCTAGGAAAGCTGTAGTCTCTCAAAAGAATAAATTGCTCCCATAACGCTGGTCTTTCGCGGGTAAAGACTGGTTTGAGAACAAACTGAAGTAACAGCGCGCCGAGGTAAGCGATCGCTAATGTATTTGCAGCCGATCGCCGCTGATGTCTGTACAACCACACTCCCAACACCAGACAGATAATAAACAGTATGGTTGGATCGCCCAAAAATGTTGTTCCCATCATTGCCTGGTCGAATAATGGGTTATGAATACCTCGCATTGCCAGCATAATTGCTGTATCAAAGGCATTCGTTTGTTGTTGTAAAACTCGTCGCGCTAGTCGCGCAAATATCCATAGCGATAATACTGAAACGAGTATCCCAATAACTCTAATGCGGAATACTCGTAAAGAAAGTTTTGCCAGCTTGGAACGCATTCATATCAACTTAGACAACTAATTCAAGTTTAAGGGAAACTTTCCCAAGCTTGGGCAACTACATCACTTAACCAGCGTCGTTGTTGGATATCGAGTAAACTATCGTCGGCTAACACTTGAGCCGTTAATTGTTCTAGGGATTGACCTTGAGCGCGGACAATTTTAATGACGCCAGCGATCGCCGCTGCGACTAATTCTTCGTCTACGGGTTTTTGGCGCAGTTCGGCAATTTCTTCAGGACTAGCAGGAATGGGATAATGCATAGCGGACTTTTACACAAATAGGGACTACTTTATTAAACTTAGTTAGATTGTAAACTTTCTTAAAAAAATTCTCAGTTAACTGTATGGGGAAGTTTAGCGCAAATTGTGATTTTGTCAACTCTATCTGCATAAATAATTAACTCGGAGTTAAGATCAGCAAAATGAGAGAACTTGTTTACATAGAAATTCCCACACCAGAGACAGCGGCTGTCCGTGGCTGGCTGCAAACGGCATGGGTACCGGAAAAAGGAGAAAAAATTCTCACTCCTGACGGGGTACGTCTAAGAATGCCTGAAACAGCATCTCCGGTAACGTCTATTTCAGATTCTTCAGAAGAGCAACTACCTTCTGAACTCTCTGCTTTTGTTTGGTCTGTGCAGCGAACAACGTATCTGAAAGTATTTCGCTGGGGCGATCGCGTCCCGAATGAAAAGCAAATTCTCCACAGCCTCATAGCTGAACTACGAGTTCAATTTCCGCACAATTACCCAGAACCCCCCGAAATTGGCGAGCAGTCAATTTTTGCTGCCCTAGCTCCTTATTATCCTCTAACTGTCAAGTTTTTTCAGAAATTTCCCCAAGGAGAGTATGACTTGACACGCGCTTATTGGTGGGAGAAACGATGGCGCGAAGGCGTGCGCAATCCCCAACAGCCACAGCAAGTTATCTTCCAGCAAGTTAGTACCAAGCAACAGCCCGCAACACCCACTTATGACTTAATTTATGTAGGTGGTGCATTAGGCGTCATTCATGCGGCTGTGATGGCGCGGTTAGGGTACAAAGTTTTGTTAATTGAGCGCCTACCCTTCGGGCGAATGAATCGCGAGTGGAACATTTCCCGCGCCGAACTCCAAAGCTTCATTAACTTGGGCTTGTTTACCGCAGTTGAATGTGAAAGTTTGATTGCGCGCGAGTATAAAGACGGATTCAATAAGTTTTTTGACGGTAATAACCCAGATCGTCTAAGAGCGCCTGTCTTACACACTCCTACAGTATTAAACGTGGCACTCGATGCGGAAAAGCTGCTGCGGATGTGTGGCGACAAGCTACAAGCGGCTGGGGGAGAAATTTGGGATGAAACAGAATTTCTCAACGCAGTGATAGCAGATACACATCTAACGGTAAAAGTCAAGCTATCTACACAACAAGAGCGCGAAGCAACAGGACGTTTACTTGTGGATGCCATGGGAACCGCATCCCCGATCGCGTGGCAGTTAAATGGCGGACGAGCGTTTGATAGCGTCTGTCCGACTGTCGGGGCGGTAATTTCTGGCGGTTTCGCCCCAGAGGTGTGGGATCCGCAGTACGGCGATGTTTTAAATAGTCACGGCGATATCTCGCGCGGACGACAGCTCATTTGGGAATTGTTTCCAGGTGCCGGCGACGACATTGCCATTTATCTATTTCATTACCATCAGGTCAATGCAACAAATCCTGGTTCGCTACTCGAAATGTATGAAGACTTTTTTACAATTCTGCCAGAGTACCGCCGCTGCGACATGGATCGGCTGGTATGGAAAAAAGCAACGTTTGGTTACATACCAGGACACTTTAGTACGAGTAGCCGCGATCGCACGGTTGCCTTTGACCGACTGATTGCGATCGGGGATGCCGCATCACTACAATCACCTTTAGTCTTTACTGGCTTCGGTTCTTTAGTCCGCAATCTAGAACGTTTGACAACGCTACTCGATACAGCACTCAAGCACGACTTACTTAAGTTTCACCACCTCAATCAAATTCGTGCTTATCAAAGCAATGTTGCTGTCACGTGGTTATTTTCCAAAGGCATGATGGTTCCCACAGGTAGATTTTTACCACCGCAGCGTATCAACTCAATGCTGAACACTTTCTTTGGCTTATTGACCGACGAACCGCAAGAAGTTGCTGACACTTTTATTAAAGACCGAGTGGACTGGCTAACTTTTAATCGTTTAGCGTTGAAAGCTGCCAGAAAAAATCCTTCTCAAGTACTGTGGATTTGGGACTTAGCTGGAGCAAAAGACCTATGGCGATGGCTGGGGAACTACCTCAACTTTGGCTTGGTTGCCTTAATCAGTGCTTTACTCGGTAGTTGGTTTCCTCGCGTGCTGCATCAAGTACAACCTTGGTTAGAGTCTCGCTATCCAGCTTTGTGGTTAAAGCTTCTAGCATATAACTACGAGCTGACAGCTGGTTTAGGTCGTTCCTATCATGCCACTGGGCGTGTAAAACGAGAAAACCTTCAGTCAAGTAGTCAAATCGAAGTGAGAAGTTAGTTAAAATCGCAACTTGAAATTGCTGCCCCTCAACCCACGCCGGTTTCTACAACAGAACAACCACCAAGGGCAAAGTGAATCCTCAATTTTGGGAGCCTTTTAGACTACTCTTTTTTACTCAAGGTTCTTTATAATCGTCAGGGACGTCGGGGACTTATCATTCACTATCTAGTGTGTGCAAAATTGGGTAATTCGATCGCTGCTAAAGTCTTACGCTTTTTAGCAATCCGCGATGGATTGACTATAGGTGAAGGCCAGTTGGGATTTGCAAAAAATTCAGTTTCTTCCCAAGCAAGTAGCTCATCTAAATCAGTTGTTGGTTCTGTTACTGATGCGGAGTCTGATTCAGTATCGCTTTCCCTATTCAGTTCTATTGTCTGGCTGCGATCGCAACCAATCGCACTAGACGATTCTAAATCTTCGGTAGACGATCGATTTTCTCCACTAAGAGTCTCGCAGTCCAAGGCTTCTGTTGCTGCGGCACGCTTCTGAGATGTGGTATCCGTATCAGTATCGCTGAGTAAGTTCAAAACAGCATCATGTTGTGCTTCGACAGTTTCCCCTAAACTGGCGATTGCTTCTGGAAACTGTTCGATGAAGGTTTCAACTAAAGTTTCATCTACAGGTGTTTCTGTAATGTTCTTCAAGGATTGTGCGCTAAATACTTCTGTCTCTGGCTTTGGTTGAGAAGCTACTTCTGCGTGCACTGACCAAGGCGGAATTGGTTGCGCTTGTGCAAATATTACTTGATTTGGAGGCGACTCGATATCAGGTTCGCGAGCTGTATAAGTAAAAATGCGATCGCTATCAGTGTCAGTATGAGATTTGGTGCTAGATTGCTCTAAGCATTTATCTAACGCTGCTTGCAGTTGCCTTCTGCGATCTTGCTCGCGCAGCAAACGAGTCCGTAGTTCTTGACAGGTGCTTTCGCTTTGTCGCAGTTGATACGTTTGTTCGTTGTAAGTTGCTTGAGTTAACAACCACTCGTGCTCAATTTGGTTAACTCGTTCTTGGCTCGCTTGTAGCTGAACTGTTAAGCCTTCTATTAAGATTTGTTGCTGCTGAGTTGTTTCTTGGTACGTTTGTTGTTCTTGCTTGAGTTGCTTGATTTGTTCTTGCGCTGTTTCTAGATCTTGAATTTTCTGCGCTACCTGCGTCTGTAAAACTTGCGATCGCTCGCGTTCAATTTGTAAATTTTTTCTCAACTCTACTAGTGCTTGTTCTAACTGCGTCACCCGCTGATGTAGCTTTTGGTTTGTCGAGCGTAATGCTTGACTGACAATAGCTATTTCATTTTCAAAACTTACAGGGGTGTTTAGCAGATCTTCTATTACTTCCACGCGGCTGGAAGTCACAATCTCTGCTACATCATTTTCTCTTTGAGTCAATTCCATATTCATAGGCAATTTGCCCTCAGCAAGCGCATTAGCATAGATTACTCGTTCAGTTGCAGCTGAGTGAGTATTGTTGACGTTTGAGGAAATACTTAACTAGTTAATTTATCAGCTTTGTTCATAGCACATCGCTTGATGAAAGGATGCTATGTTCAATGCAACTCTTTTGTCTGTGACGTTAATCACAATTTATTCAGTGGTCTTGGTTCAGTAGGAATAAAAATGCAATCGCGAATACTTAAATAACTCAGATTGATACCATAATGTGCAGCAATACACAAAGTTGGCGTGTTCAATTAGATGGACATGATATTCGGTCTTAGTTCAGAAAACAAGAGGGCACAATCAAAGTATTTACATAACTCAACTGACAATGACTCATCCAAACGTCTCGAAGGCAGACTACTCAACAATTAGGCTATTTGCTCCTTGAGGCGATCGCATAGTAAAGTTTTGTATTATTGATTGAGCAACAAAGTAATCTAGCAAACATAAACGCAAATTCAAATCTTGCGATTAGCTTTTTTTAACTAAGTAAGTGAATGAAAGAACGCGCAATATTTGTCGAGCAACAGGTAAGGCGTACTAGGTACTTTGGCGTTGACTGATTGCCAGTTACCAATCCTCAAGTTACCAATTTTCAGCACTCACTTAAGGTAGCCAACGGGGATGAAAACCCGGTAAAGGCAATTGTTCTGGTTGCATGAGCTGTGGAGACGATGTAGAAGATAGAATCGGCAGTAACCATAACCGACTCGTTGCGATCGCCTCACCGTCACTCGTGCGCGGCGCTGATAGTGTTGGATTTGCTGTATCTGTGACAACTTGGTCAAACAACACTGCCAAACCATCAGGTGCTAAACTTATTTGGACATCGCGTTGGTCGGGTAGAAGGACTAAAGGCTTTTGATCGCCCGTTTTCAGGTCAATTGCGACTAAATACGGTTGTTCTTCGTACTCTTCTTTCTCTAGCAACTGCGTGAGCAGACAATAAAGATTTTGGCGCAGAGGATCGAACTGACAACTTTTAATGGAACCTGTTGTCCGCACAAGTTCTTTGGGTTCGCCTTGAGTAGTTACCAAAAACAGCGATCGCGTGTAATCAGAGTTAAATTTCACCATCGTCGCTTGAGTACCGTCGCGCGAAAAACTCAGCACCATGCCATACTCTGGAAGAAAATCGAGCGGTTTTTCTGCGTCGGGTTGTAATGGTAAAATTCCAACACCTTCGCCTTGTGCAACCGCGACTGAGTTACTATCAGGGGTAATCACAAAATCACCTCCAGGTTGACTGTTCAAGCGCTGCGGTTTTTCGTTATTACGCAGTAACCACAAGCCAAATTCGCCAGGATTTTGTTGATTCACGCGTTGCACAATAATCTTTTGTCCGTCCGCAGACAAATCAAATTTTAAGTTTTGATAATTTTTGTTATCTAATATCAGGTCAATCTTACCTGCTGGTTCGGGATTAGCCGTATTGCGCATAAATGGTAAGCGCAAGCCCAGAAAAGTGCGATTGCTTTGATTTCTCAGGTCAAAATTTATCCCCGTAGTCACTGTGTAAAGTTGGGAAGCGAGCAAATCATGGCTATTTGTGCGCTCAGTAGCAGAGAACAAAACCTTTTTTCCATCGGGATATGGCTTGAAGTCAACGACAACTAAATTTCTCGGCGTGAGAATCGTCTTCTGCTGTTGTGAAAGGTTATAAAGTATCAAACGTCCTTGTTCGTCTCCTTCAACTCCGAGATAAACAAAAGCGCGATCGCGCGTGCGAAATTGACTGCTAAACGGCTGCATCACTTTTGGAGAATTTTCAGCGACAGAAAGACGATCCTTAGCGCTGTGTAAATTAATTTGATAAGAATTTCCATACGGCGCAGGTTTCAGCAGCGTATAAGCCATGCGTCGCCCCGCCCAACTAATTTTTCCTGGTAGCGGCGGATCGATTTGCAAGTTCTCCTCAACGCTTACTGTATCCATCGGACGGCTAAAGTTCAAAATAAAAGCCGTGTCTTCTGCTCCAATTGCTTTACCATCCCAGCTAAAATCTCGTACTTGCGGTGCGACACCATCTCCTCGCAATAGTAGCAGTCCAATTAAAACACTCAACACCAGCATTAAGGTGAGTGCGACGCGATCGAGTGGTTGCAGAAATTTATGACTGACAGACATAAGCAGGGAGGAAAGCAGAGGTAGCAGAGGAGCCAGTCCGTTACGGGGGATCCCCCATTGTAGGAACTAGCGCGAGCAGAGAAGAATACTGTGTCTTTATAAATTCAAAACTCAAAACTTAAAACTCATCACTCAAAATTCATAACCAGTTACTAGCCGGTTTAACTAGTATTCATAGGGGTTTTCGGGTTCAGCAATTGGTTTTAGAGAAGTTGCTTGAATTGTTAACTGACGTTTACCGACTAGCGTGTCAGTCGCCATTGTTCCTTCAACTTCTAACCAGGTATCGGGTGGATAAGCTTGGCGCGAGGCACTTAGTTTCACAGGTAATCCTACAGGATAAGCATCAGCAGCACAGCAAGTAATCACAAACCGCGAAATTAAAATGTAGTCAGGTGGCAATTCCGGAGGATGAATGACAAATCCTTGTACCCTAGCACGCTGTCCAGCATAAGCATCAGGTTCAGGATAAACATTTAAAGTTCTCACCCAGTCTAAAAGCGATCGCTCTTCAGGATTGCGCGCACTTCGAAAAGCCTGCGGTTGTGCCCGCGTTGCACCTAAAGAATCAGTTACACCGCGATCGAGCGCAGTTTGGCTGGCAAAAACGCGGGGCGTAAATGTTAACCCAATAATTGCAGTGATTAACAATATGCTACTACTCAACCCAGGAGGAAACAACGTCACGTGCTGTACGACCGCACCTTTAGTTGAACGACGTTGCCGCAACAGCTGCCATGCTTTACTGCTAGCGATAATTAGTAAACCAATTCCTCCTGAAATCACGAGCCAAAAATAATCAGGATGAATGAGCAAGTTCAGCTTACCGGTTAACCAATACCGCAGCATTAAAATCCCCCAAGCGCCAATTGCTAGTACATCCAACCACGTGAAAAACCAAGCTCTCCTGTTGGCTTGACTTGGACTTAATTTCGCTTGTTTACGCTTGGATTTACTACCAATCATAGAAGCACTTAAATAATCTGCAAGTTGATGAATAAAGTAAATAAAAACGTTAATTGAGCCGCTAAAGCAAACAAGTAAATGACAGCTTTAGCCTTGAAAATTGAGAGCATTAACCCGATTGCTTTTAAATCAATCATTGGTCCAAAGATTAGAAATGCAAGCAGCGAGCCGCTAGTAAATGTCGAAGAAAAAGAAAGTGCAAAAAAAGAATCAACTGTTGAACAAATCGACACAACCGCTGCCAAAATCATCATGGCAATAATTGATGTAACTGGACCATAACCTAGATTTAAAATCACTTCACGCGGTACGGCGACTTGAATAAACGCAGCGATCGCACTCCCAAACACCAGAACTGCACCTAACTCCCGCAGTTCCTGTATCGTATTGTCTACCAATAATCGCAGGCGGTCAGACAACGGCTTTGTTGGTGCAGTAGCGGCTAAGCTTGCCTGAAGTACAGTAGCATCCATGCGCACCATTTGACCAGGCTGATTGAGTAAAAATGTTCCTGATTGTAATAGCGGTGATTGTGTTGATGTTTTAAGATCTTGCTTCGGGCTAAAGTTATATTCCCAACTTTTAGCAATTGCGGGTTGCAGCAACGGTTTGAGGTCTTTTTGAACGCTAAAAACCCACCCGACAATCGTCGCAATTGTTAATGAAAGCGCAATTCTCAGCACCACAATTTCCGGTTGATCGCGAAATGCTGTCCAAGTTGCCCAAATAACGATTGGATTCACAGTTGGTGCTGCTAACAAAAACCCGATTGCTACTGGCGTAGGGACTCCCTGCATCAACAACCGCCGCGCCACTGGCACATTACCGCATTCGCATACAGGAAATAAAAAACCTACCATGCTACCAACCAAAGCACCTAGTAACGGATTTTTGGGAAGTCTGGCGATTAACTTTTGCTCATCAATAAATAATAACAGCACGCTAGACAACAACACCCCCAATAACAAAAAGGGCATTGCCTCTACTAGCAAACTTAAAAACAGAGTGAAGGCGTTGTTGAGTTGAGTCATGCGTTTGACTGTGAGGATCGACGATCTACAAGCGTCTGCCAAGCCATTTTATAAGGAGACTGGAAGAAGACAAAATATAGACATTCGGACATATATTCCCACTTCGACATGACTTGAACGCATAAAATCATAAGTGACGAAATCATCAGATAACAGTTCCAATTGTTTCTGCGATCGCGTAGTCTGTTTAGATTTACACTCAGTACAGTCTTGTCTTAGGTTGTTATAAATTTATCAAAGATTACAACATTTAGAACTCTATTTCTAGAATTTCACAATAAGAGGTGTACCAATACTTACCAATCAAGGTTAGTCGGAGGTCACTGGTAATTGGTAAGAATATTGAGTAGCTTCCCGAGACTTATTACCTGAACTCAATAAGTATGCGATTTAATTACGTCCGCCTACTGAGCTTGATTTTTCATCGGCAAGCACTTATGCAGAATTCTTTCACGAATTATTTTGGTAAAGTCCTATGAAAAACCGAGAACCAGGCTGAGCTGCGCTCGGTCAACACCTTGTCTACTGGAATTATTTTTAGTTATATTGACGTACATAAGCGCAATTATATTGCATAATTATAAATTTAAAATTCTGCTTAAAATAGTGGCAATGTTCCTACTTTCAATAACAATATAGATGGGGTTATACTATTTTGATTTAGATTGACACGGTGTTGGTATATTACTATAACTAAAATTGAAAATTTTACTTTATAGTTATAAAATGTATTTGTTAAGTATATGCTGAATATCTACAAAGACGAGACCTGATTCTCATGCAGCAATTTTATAAACGGCAACGATCAATCCGCGTTTTTCACCATCAAGTACGGCAATTTCAGGTAAATGTCCCTTTGGCTCAAACCCAAGTTTCTCAAACATTCGCCGACTTACATCATTGTGGTCAAAATACATGGCTAGCAACGTAGTCACTCCCACACAAGGGCAATAATCGATCATCCGGCGGACTAACATTGTGCCATAGCCTTTACTTTGATGCTGTGGTGCAATATAAATGCTCACTTCCGCAGTAGCGTTATAAGCCGGACGTCCGCCATAGAATGAAGTTAGACCAATCCACGCCACGACTTCGCGCTCGATTTCTAGTACCCATAGCGGGCGCGACTTGTTGTGTTTCGCAAACCAATCTAAACGACTCTCCACACTAATCGGTTCAGTATCTGCAGTTGCTTTGCGCGTAGGAATCGATGCATTGTAAATGCTGATAATGTCTGGCAAGTCCGAAATCAGTGCATTGCGGATTTTCATACCTGATATATTAAATTTCCATCAACCCAGGTGGCGGAGTAATTTCTACGCAACGCGCCTGCAAATCTACCACAGGAACAATCTCCTTCACAAACGGAATCAAAACCGTCCGAGAATTGTTATCTGCATTCGGTTCTTGATATAACTTTACTTCTAATAAATCATTTCCCGCAGGAATGACATCAACGACAGCACCAATCTTCGCTTGAGTTTCCTGCATGATGACTTCCAAACCAACCAAGTCCAATACGTGGTATTCATCTTCGCCTAAAGCAGGGCGATCGCTTTCGGGAACCAACAACTTACACCCGCGCAAAGCCTCCGCCTGATCGCGGTTTTCTACTCCTAAAAATTCCACCACATACAAATTCTTACCAGCCAGATACCGCCCACTCAACAATTCAATTGGGCGTGGTTCCGCGTCTTGAGAACACAATACCCATCGCGTTCCTGGTTGTTCAAACCTTTCCGGAAAATCAGTATCAGGATAAACGCGCACCTCACCATTTAACCCTTGAGGAGCAACAATTCTCCCAATCTCCAACCACCCCGAATCTTTTTCTAATTCCTTCGCGTTCTTTGTGTCTTTGTGGTTCGCCATCAACTCGATTACGCACTCACAGTTGCACGTTGATAAACCTGTTCAATCACCTTCGCCAAACGCTGCATTCCCGTTGCAATCTCTGCATCACTTGCAGTTAGACTAATGCGCAAACACTGCTGCTTATGCAACCAACTTTCGCGCAAACCAGGGAAGAACGTACTACCAGGGACAACAATCACACCCACTTGCTTTAACTGTTGATACAACTCCCAGTCAGTAACTGGCAAATCTTTCAACCACAGCCAAGCAAAAATTGCTCCTTCACCGCGATGTAAAAACCAAGGTAAATCTTGCGGCATCGCTGCATTGAGTGTACTTTCTAGAACAGTAAATTTATTTTGGTAGAAAGGTCGAATCACTCGTTCAGCAATTTCCGCCAACGCCCCAGAGTTGATTGCTTGTGCCGCGATCGCCTGTCCATAGCGCGACGGGTGGATGCACATATTCGTTTGGAAAGACTCTAGCACTTGAATCAACTTCGCATCACCAATTGCTACCCCAATGCGTTCTCCTGGCAATCCAGCTTTTGATAAACTCATACAATGCAGAATATTACTGCCAAACACCGGCGCCATTTCTGTAAAATTTAATGCTGGAAACGGTGGTGCATACGCCGAATCAATCAATACTGGAACATCATACGGCGCAGCTAAAGCCGCAATTTTCTTGACTTCCTCATCCGTCATGACATTTCCGGTAGGATTACACGGACGCGAGAAGATGACACAGCCAGTGTTTGCGGTAATTGTCAACTGGCTAAAGTCGGGGCGATATTTAAAGCGGTGCGCAGCAGTATCAATATCGAGAGTGGGCTTGTAGGCGATCAACGCCTCTGGAACCAAGCTAACACCCCCATACCCCGTATAATCTGGGCTGAGGGGTAGAACGATTTGTTTTAAGTCTCCAGCACTCGTGTACCCGCCGAAAGCATTCGCGGCATAAAAATACAGTGACTGACTTCCAGGAGTAATTAAGATATTGCGATCGCTCAACTCTAAGTTGTAGCGTCGATTAAAATCGTTAGCGATCGCGCTAATTAATGGTCCATAACCTTGACTCGAACCGTAGCGACAGACCACCTCACCGTAATCTTTGCTTGCTAAAAGCTCTGCCGTACAGTCTCGCCACAGCTGCTCTACCTCAGGCAAAATGAGCGGATTTCCCGCACTCAAATTAATGAATTCCCGACCTGAGCCAGCTTGTAGCGTTTCAATAATATCCTTCATAATCGCCCTGACACCTGTCAGGTTGGACATTTGGTCGCCAATTTGAGTCAGGGCAGGATTCATAAGTCGTCATTCATTACTTAGTGGACAATTTGTAAGCAAGTGTTCTATTTAGTACTTGTGCTTACCGAATTAACTAAACATACACTTCTAACAGCGCTAGACGTTGATTCTACTGCGTACAGCCGCTGTAAGCTGGTCATTTTTAAAATAGCTTAACTCTTAATTTATACATAAAATTTTACAAATGGAAAGGTTTTGCAGATAAAGCAAAAATATATTTGCATAAAAAGCGTGTAAAGTTGCCCACACTGCACCCACTTGTAGAATATGCTAGCTAGCAGGAAACCAGTTGTTTTTCAGAAGCTTAGTCCCAGAACGCTGATATCCCTGAGAAACAGTGAACGACGTGACATGGTTTCTAACCGACGAGAATCAAGCATAAATCCTAGAACTCTATGACGAATAACGGTGCATTAACCTCTGCGCAACAGCTTAGTAAAAAATTACCTCAAACGCTGCAAAGATTAGCAGACTTGGCGTATAACTACTGGTGGAGTTGGACAACCGACCGAGTTTTTTTATTTCGTAATATCGATCCTGAAGAATGGGAAAACTGCGGACACAATCCCGTAGCGATTTTAGAGTCTGCATCTTACGAACGCCTAACGCAACTTGCCGAAGATCCTTTTTACCTCAAGCAACTGCAATCCTTAGTTGCTGAATTTGACCAGTACATGGCGCAGCAAGATACATGGGTCAGCCGCGTTGCACCACAAACTTCAGCAGAACATCCGATCGCTTACTTTTGTGCAGAATTTGGCATTCACGAATCTTTACCGATTTACTCTGGCGGTCTAGGAATTCTTGCTGGAGATCACCTTAAGTCAGCTTCCGATTTAGGAGTTCCCATGGTCGGGATCGGCTTGCTGTATCGTCAAGGCTATTTCCGTCAACGCTTAAATCGTAGTGGTTGGCAAGAAGATTACTACGTTGACAATCCTTTCTCTAAAATGCCTTTGGAGTTAATCAGAAACGACCAAGGCGAACCCCTGACGATCGAACTCGAAATTCGCCAGCGCTGCGTTAAAGTGCAAATTTGGCGCACTCAAGTTGGGCGCGTTAGCCTTTACCTATTAGACACCGATCGCGAAGATAACGACCCGATTGACCGGTGGTTAACTGGACACCTTTATGGGGGTAACCAAGACACGCGCATTGCGCAAGAAGTTGTACTTGGAATTGGTGGCGTTCGCGCACTTTCAGCATTAGGTATTGTACCGTCGGTGTATCATCTCAACGAAGGTCATGCGGCATTTTGCACCTTAGAAGTAGCGCGACAAGAAATGGAACGCACAGGTAAATCGTTTTATGACGTTGAAGCCAGCGTTCGCGATCGCTGCGTTTTCACAACACATACTCCCGTTCCCGCTGGTCACGATGTCTTCTCTGGCGACTTAATGGACTCTTACTTCGCGCACTACTGGGTGCAAATGAAACTGTCGCGCGAGCAATTTATGGCTTTGGGTGCAAGACGTTTGGGCGATCCTTGGGAACCTTTTGGCATGACAGTGCTAGCATTGCGGATGTGTCGTGCAGCAAACGGTGTAAGCGAACTTCACGGTCATGTTTCGCGTAAAATGTGGACAATTTTATATCCCGACCGTTCCGAAGACAAAGTACCCATCGGTCACATTACAAATGGAGTTCACGCACCTACATGGACTGCACCCCTAATGGCAGACTTGTATGCGAAATATTTGGGTGAAGATTGGAAAACCCGCGTTACTAGCCAAGAAATGTGGGCAAAAGTCGATGATATTCCTGATGAAGAATTGTGGTGGCGCCACCAAGTTCTCAAAGAAAGACTCATCGCCCACACGCGCTTTCGCGTTAGAAAAGCACGAGAACAACGCGGCGAAAGCTACGAACACATTCAAGCAACTGAAACGCTATTGGACCCCAATGTACTGACGATCGGGTTTGCGCGACGCTTTAGCCCATACAAGCGCGGCGATCTTATTTTGCGCGACGCGCAGCGGGCAATCAAGATTTTTGGTAACGCTGAACGTCCAGTACAAATTGTCTTTGCTGGTAAAGCGCATCCTGCAGATGAAGAAGGTAAGCGAATTATTCAACGCATTATGGAATGGTGTCGCAACAACGCAATTCAAAACCGCGTGGCGTTGATTGAAGACTACGATATTTACACGGGTCAAAAACTTGTACAAGGTGTCGATGTCTGGCTGAATAATCCGCGTCGTCCTCTAGAAGCATCTGGTACGAGTGGACAAAAAGTTTGCTTCAACGGTGGAATTAATTGTAGCGTACTTGATGGTTGGTGGTGTGAAGGCTACCAAACTGGACCTGATGGTAAAGGGCTGAATGGTTGGGCAATTGGCGAAGATGCGCATACCAGTGACCAAGAAGTGCAGGATCGTATTGATTCGCAATCGCTATACCAGTTACTGGAAGAAGAAATCGTCCCGCTGTACTACGATCGCGATGCGCATGGTATTCCTCGCCGCTGGATTCAGATGATGAAAGCATCAATTAAAACGAATGCGCCGTTATTCAACACCGACCGCATGATCTCCGATTACGTATCGCAAGTCTATGTGCCAGAAATTGCTACGAGTGTGGCACCAATTCTTGCCAAGGTGATGGTGTAGTCAGCTTTTCTGCGTACAATTTAGAAATGATGGCTCATTGCTAATCGCTAATGGCTCAAATCGTTTGGCAAGCTGATTTTTATCGCCGTCCGTTGCGGGATGCAGCTGGACAAACTTTGTGGGAGTTACTCGTTTGTGACTCGAATCGCACAATTGAATTTGTCGCGCTGTGTCCCCAATCGCAAGTTAACGCACATTGGCTTGTGGAACAATTGCAGCTTGTTGCGGATAAAATGCCAGATGTCATCCAGGTGTTTCGTCCGCAGTCACTTAGTCTCATTACCGCTGCTGGAGAACAACTCGGAATTAAGGTTGAAGCAACGCGAAGAACAGATGCTTTAAAACAATGGTTGCAGGAGCGATCGCCCCTTTACCGCAACATGGATAATTACACAGGGGAAGCTTACGACCTTTTAACAATTGAAAAGCCACCACCAACACCACTACCTGAAAAACTTTGGGGCGAACAGTGGCGTTTTGCTGCGCTGAGTGCCAAAGATGTGGAAGAAGCGTTTCAAGAACGCCCTATCCCAATTTTGAGTATGCCATCCAAACTCATGCCATTACAGTTAGGATTGGCTTCTCATATCGCTGTACCAGGTGTCATTATCTATGGCGGACGGCAATCGATGCGTTTAGCTCGTTGGTTACAAGAGGCAAATCCTGTAGCACTCAACTATATCACTGGCTCTCCTGATGGTTTAGTGTTAGAAGCAGGTTTAGTAGAACGGTGGATTGTAGCAACGTTTGAGGATAGAGAAGTGGCGACGGCTGCTCAAAATTACGAACAGCGCAAACAACACAGCAAAGGATTGCATTTTTTGCTCGTGCAGCCTGATGATTCTGATATTACATTTAGTGGTTTTTGGCTACTACGCCAGGACTAAACTTGGCGATCGAGCGTTGTACATAACATTCATTTATTAATATTTATTACGGCTTCTAAAGGGCTTAAGACTGAAGATAGATGCAGCAATATAAGCTAGGTTTTAGCATAAAAAACTAATAAACATAAATCTTTTTTGAGGCAGAATTCATGGAAAATGAAGCACGTTCTAAAGAAAAAGTAACGAGAAATGAAGAGTTAGAAACTTCAACCGCAGATCGCGGTATTATTCCAGCAGAAGTAGCCGCACGTATGGATCGTGAAGGTAGTGATTATCGTACTACTGCCGACGAACAAGCTGATCCTGAGAGCATTGATGTAACTGGGGGCGCAACGGTAGACCAAGAAGGTTTAGCAAATAATTACGCAATTGAACCTGAGATGTACTACGAAACTCCAGGAGATGCTAGTCAAGAAGCTGCGCAAGATAAAGCTCACCGCGCAGAAGAACTTGCTGAAGCTAATCAAGATAAGCAGGGCGAATTGACAATGGAAGAAGATAATCGTGGTAGAGGACCGGGAGCAGTTTAAGAAAAAGATACAAAAACCAAGGCAACCGCTCAGAAAGTATTAAAGCAATCTTGAGCGGTTTTTTTGCATTTAAAACTAAGTATTTATCTAGATTGTCAGCTTATTATAGGCTACCACATAGGCGCAGACTTTTCATAAGATAGAACTCAAAGTAATCGAAGAAAAAACAAAAAGAGATTTTTACGAAAGAATTAAGATTACTATTGTTGAATTGTTGTAATAATTCTTTTGGTATTGTTTCGTGCTTTTTTATTGGTTATTTATCTGTAAAATAGCTTGATAGTCGTAGTATTGCACTGATTAAAGATGGCTCAAGCTCAAATAGGAATTATTGGTGGTAGCGGTCTATATAAAATGGATGCGCTTAAAGATATTGAAGAAGTACAATTATCGACGCCATTTGGTTCGCCTTCGGATGCTGTAATATTGGGAACTTTAGAGAATACCAGAGTTGCTTTTTTAGCGCGCCACGGTCGCAATCATACTTTGCTACCATCGGAACTACCTTTTCGGGCAAATATTTATGCAATGAAGCAATTGGGAGTTGAGTATTTGATTTCTGCTTCGGCGGTTGGTTCGTTAAAAGAGGAAGTCAAGCCGCTTGATATGGTAGTACCAAATCAATTTATTGACCGAACAAAAAATCGAATTTCGACCTTTTTTGGTGAAGGAATCGTGGCGCATATTGCGTTTGGCGATCCTGTGTGTCATCAACTTGCCGGAATTTTAGCAGAGGCGATCGCATCTCTCAACTTACCTGATGTCACACTTCATCATGGTGGAACTTATGTCTGCATGGAAGGTCCTGCATTTTCGACGAAAGCAGAATCGCATCTTTACCGTAGCTGGGGCGCTACTGTCATTGGCATGACAAATCTACCCGAAGCAAAATTAGCACGCGAAGCAGAAATCGCTTACGCAACTCTAGCACTCGTCACAGATTACGACTGTTGGCATCCAGATCATGACAGCGTTACGGTGGAAATGGTGATTGCTAACTTGCAACGCAACGCAACCAATGCCCAAAAAGTTATTCAAGAAACCGTACGCCGCTTAAGTCAAAATCCACCACAATCAGAAGCGCATTCGGCATTAAAATATGCAATCTTGACTCGACTCGATCAAGCACCCACAGCAACAAAAGAGAAATTACATTTGTTATTGCAGAAGTATTTGTAAAACGTGAAGTGCAAAATTTTTACTGAGTGGGATTCAGTTGTTCTATACGCAAACTGACTCTTTACAAATCAAGTGGACTGCGAACAGCCTTACCACCACGATTAAGAACATGCGTATAAATCATCGTTGTTTTGACATCTTTATGTCCCAGTAACTCTTGTACAGTACGGATGTCATACCCGTTTTGCAACAGGTGAGTGGCGAAGCTGTGGCGAAAGGTGTGGCAACCAACGCGCTTCTCAATACCCGCAGCACGAACAGCCTGCTTGATGGCTCGATTTAAACCGCTCTCGTGCAGATGGTGACGACGGGTAATGCCACTGCGTGGGTCGCGGGAAAAGCGATCGGACGGAAACACAAACTGCCAGATCCAGGCGCGATCCGCATTGGGGTACTTGCGTTCTAGGGCAAACGGTAAGTAGACTGAGCCGTATCCTTTGTCTAAATCCTGCTGATGCAGGCGCTTGACACCCTGTAGATGGTCTTTCAAAGCATCCATGACGCTGGCAGGTAGCATTGTCACTCGACTTTCTCCGCCCTTTGCATCACGCACCACGAGTTGCTGCTGAGCAAAGTCCACATCCTTGACCCTTAGCTGGAGTGCCTCCGTCAGCCGCAGTCCACTTCCATACAGCAGCTTCACCACAAGCTGATACACCCCAGACATCTGCCGGATAACAGCAATCGCCTCTTCCTGAGTCAGCACTGTTGGTAAATAGCGAGACCGCTTGGCTCTCACAGACTCAATTTGTATACCTAAATCCTGCTTCAAAACTTCCCGATAGAGAAATACTATCGCATTCAATGCCTGATTCTGAGTCGATGCTGCGACGTGTTCCTCTACTGCTAGGTGTGTCAGGAATGCTTCTAACTCGGCACCGCCCATTTCTCGTGGATGTCGCTTTTGATGAAACAGAATGTAACGGCGAATCCAGTAAACGTAGCTCTCTTCCGTGCGATATGAGTAATGTTTAACACGAATTATATCTCGAACTTGATCGAGAAGCTTCCTAGGGCGCGCTTCCATAGTAAGTATAGCTAAGTAATATTGTATTATTTTTATCTAAACTACTCTGAAAAGCCTTCAGTAGTTTACCGGAAAATATATGGAAATTTTCCATGTAATCGCCTTGATCGGCATAATATATGGATAGCTTGCAATGTATTTGCCCTTAAAAGGGAAATACTTTGCGAACTCGCAATATAGTTCATCTTATCTGGGTGCTATGTGGAAAAAGTCAATCTAATAAATAGTTATGCTGCTTCATCCCTTAGTGGGGACAGTATCTTAAGGATTATCGTTTGCCTTTAATATTTGCAATATTTGGTAGCTAAAAGATCGTTGTTCAGGCGTGTTCATAATTGAGAGACATTACATGGCTACAGAGCAACAGACCAGTAAAGCTCATTTAATAACTCACGGAGCGGCGGCAAGTGCAGCAGCGGCATCAGGTGCGATGGCACAGGGGCTGCTTTCGGGGCTGATACAGTCGTCTTAACAACAATTCATGTTGGAATGGTGTTAGCTTTATGAAAGCTTTTCGGTCAAAGTCTTGATAAGCAGGCTGCAATGGCAATACTTGGAACGGCTGCTGGCGCTGGTGTTAGCGTTTTTGGAGCTAAGGCTATACTTGGTTTTTCCCCGGCATAGGAAATATAGCGAATGCAATCATTTCCGGTAGCTATACAGAGGCTCTCGGTTGGTGGTGCTTCAATTACTTCGATGAAGGCAATTAATTTAGGTATCGCCTAGTAGCTACCATTGTCAGTTATGGTCAATGGCATTCCTTCCAAATAATACAATAGTTAAATGGACACGCTGATTGTAGAAATACGTTGTAAATTTGCTGAAGAGCAGTTTGAGTTTTCTAAACATGCTGTTGACCAATCCATCTTGCGGCAAATTCGAGTTCAAGAAATTAGGGAGGCAATTGCGAACGGTCAAGTAATTGAAGACTACCCAGAAGACAAGTATGGACCGAGTTGCCTAATTTGCGGTTTGACACAAGCACAACGTCCTATTCATGTTCAGTGTAGTTATCCCTCTCGTTCACTCATCAAAATCATTACAGTGTACGAACCTGATACCCAAAGATGGAATAACGACTTTACTCAAAGGAGACGTAGTGACAATGACAACTGATTGGCAAGAGACATTGGTTGAGAAGCAGGTAACATATACCTTAAATCTGAACGGTAAAATTGTTCTAATTGAGAACGTACCTGCCCGTGTAAATGAGGAAACAGGCGAGCAATTTTTCTCCCCATCAACCGTAGAGCGCTTACAACAGACAATTCTAGATAGAAAAGAACCTGATCATTTTATTCAGGTTCCTGTGTACAACTATTCAAACAGCGCAGCATAACAATTCAAATGCAGCGGACGGACGAAAGCCGCTAGTGGGGTGGTAAAGGGGATCTGCCGCCGCTGATTGGGGACGTTCGACTGCTTTGATTGCAGGTTAGAGCAGCAACTTGAGTTTCTGGATAAGATGCAGATGTCATGCATTGTGAAAATTAGGAGTGACCAATTGTGTACGGAGCAGATCCA
>NZ_MVDI01000017.1 GCF_002939305.1 Chroococcidiopsis sp. TS-821
TGGATGAGTTGCGTTTGTTGGTACGAGAGCGATTGCAACAAATGACCCAAGCAGTGATTCGTTCAATTGTCGGTAGAGCCTCCATCCTTGAGGCATTATCTGTAGCCGGTCTTTAAGGAATTGGTATAATAAGCGCCCCCTCTTATCAGTTTGAGGGAGCGCTTCTTTATTGATGAATTAAGCTAACCTGAGCTTCTCGGCTGTAGCAGTTACTTAACTTGCGCAGGAACTTTCATTTCTGGTTCAGGCTTAGAACCATCTGCTTTCAATGCTTCACCTTCGATGAAGGAGCGTAACATCCACGCCATTTCTTCATGCTGTTCCATCAAGCCAGTCAGGAAGTCAGCTGTACCTTCGTCATGGAATTCTTCAGAACACTGATCGACGTGCTCGCGCAGATTGCGGATAATTTGCTCGTGATCGTCTACTAGCTGCGCAACCATTTCTGTTGCAAGTGGAATATTGTCTTCTTGCTCTTGAATCGTGGAGTTTTCTAGAAAACCTTTAGCAGTACCAACAGGGAAACCACCTAATGCACGTACTCGCTCAGCAATCGAATCAATGTTTTCAGTTAAAGCGGTGTATTGCTCTTCCCAAATTTCATGAAGCGAACGAAATTGTGGTCCTACAACATCCCAATGAAACTTTTTAGTTTTGATGAGGACTAAATACGCATCAGCTAGGTCGCGGTTTAGTAATTTAACTACGCCTGCGCGTTGCTCGTCCGATAAACCAATATTGATCTTACGCATAATTCCTTGTTTTACTCTTCTCGTTCATCCATACATAGTGGAACAAATCTTAGCTGTGAAGAACATCAGCCATAGGGGAGATTATTTCAAGAACTCGACGGAGCAACAGGACTCACCTGAGCGCGGTTCAGTAACTTGTCCCTATGACGGTAGCCGGTATAGCGCACTTTGACGCGATCGCCTGGTTGTGCAGTCCCTTCTAAGAGTTGATGCAATTGCGGATCGTAAGCTAATTCGGCTCCAACAGGTGCGATCGCTTCAACTCCCCATCGCTGCAATAACTGTTCCAAGGGTCGCATCAAAGGTAACAACCGCACAGCAGGTAATTGCGGATTTTCCTGTGCTTTTTGCGCTGCTGTTGGCCATTGTACCAGCCATGACTCAAGCTGTTGTAAACTCGATTGTTGAAACTCCTGCCACAAGCTTTCGCGCTGCTGTGCGAATGACTGCTGCAACCTTTGGTACTCTTTCGCTAATGTATCTACTGGCTGTAGCGTTGTCTGAGAATTTTTTCCAAAAGTAGCTACTAACTCATCTAATGGTACTTGTAGCACTTGCGAGAGCTTGAGCAAAGTATCTACCCGCATCTGCCCGACTTCGCCGCGACGTAACTTGCGAATTTGTTGCAGCGACACTCCTGCTGCATCAGCCAACGCTTTGAAACTCGATAATCCTACCTGCTGCATTTGTGCTTGTAGTGCAGAGGTAAGCCGATCTTCTAGATTCCTATTTGAGGATTTTTCCTGTGCATTCATAGCTTAATTGTCGCAACAATAAAGCTATATCAGGAATCAGGAATCAGAAAACAATCTCAATCGTTAGTTACGACTTCTTCGTACTTGCAGTCTCCCACAGATGGGGGATGTAGGGGGCAAAATCACCTTGACTACATTTATGCTCAGACCTTGTTAAGCTCCCTGACCCCCAACCTCTGAGCCATCTTACTGCTCCAGCAAACTGCGGAGCATCCAAGCATTTTTTTCATGGACTTGCATCCGCTGCGTTAAAAGATCCGCTGTTGGTTCGTCGTTGACGCGCTCAACAACAGGGAAAATCGAACGTGCAGTGCGGACAACTGCTTCTTGACCTTCTACTAATAGCCGAATCATGTCTTCAGCTTTAGGAACGCCTTTTGTCTCTTCAATCGAGCTTAGTTCAGCAAATTCACTGTAGGTTCCAGGTGCTGGATAGCCTAAGGCTCTAATTCTTTCGGCAATTTCATCTACCGCAGTTGCTAACTCAGTATATTCTTCCTCAAATAGCACGTGTAATGTTTGGAACATTGGACCTGTGACATTCCAATGAAAGTTGTGTGTTTTGAGGTAGAGTGAGTAGCTATCTGCAAGTAAACGTGAAAGTCCTTGCGCAATTTCTTTGCGGTCTTCTTCGTTGATGCCAATGTTTACTGGCATAACTTTACTTTGAGTTTGCATACAATTCTCCTGAATAAATTTCTTAGGCTAAGTGCATTTTCAGTACAGCACGAGGGGCTTTGCGGACTCTGGCTAGAACCGTCTCTTTCCCCAACCGCTGACACGCTTCGTAGCGGTGACATCCTGAAAAACCGTAGTACTGCCCGTCAACTTCGAGAACATCAATTGGTTCTTGCTGTCCAATTTCTCGAATCGATTCCATTAAAGCAGCTACTTTGTTCGGATCGTTTTCGCGTGGTAATGGACGTTTGATTTGATTGAGCGGAATTTCTTGTACTTTAACCATGAGTCTTGCTACCTCCTCATTGCCTATATATAAATCATAGTCGTTATGAGTTTAAGTTGCAAGTTTTTTTAAAATTACTCAAAAAGGAACTAAAATAAACCTCCACAGTCCTCGGAAATAAAGCTATTCTGAGAAAAATTACGCTACTAAAATGACCAGGCGAGGAAGCAGTGATGGAGACGCACACACAGAACAATGCAAAGCACGCGAAAGTTGAGGATGCCTGCTGTGTCAGTTTATCAAATCGTCAACTTGCATTCGGTTGTGTTTCCTACAATTCGCACCTATTAGCTTTTCTCGCGTTGTGGAAGCGAAATCAAGGTAAAGTACGATCGCACTTGACTTCGGTGTGTGTGACGACGGTTGTTTTGTGCGGTACAGCAACAGCGGCGATCGCCGCGCCAGCATCTGAGCCAGAACTCAAAATTGGAATTGTACAAAGATTTGGTGCTAAACCGACTGATGTTTTGAGTTTACAAGCAACTGCGGGCGATCGCCTGACAATTCAAGCTAAAACACAAGACAAGGAAAAAAAGCTACAAGCAACCAATATCAAGCTAGAAACCGTCATGCAACCGTTGCCTAAAGCAACACTATCTGAGCGAGTTGTGCTAAGTACGCACCGGAGTTTTGAAACGGCAGAACATACTGCGAAACAATGGCGGCAAATGGGTATCGAAGTCGAAATTGCGCAACCTGACAGGTGGCAAGTTTGGGCAAAGCGCGATATTTACAATTCACCGCTGCTACGACGTTTCTTACTCTTGAGTTTACAAGTAAAGGGCAACAAAAATGCTTATCTCGATACTCAAGTGTTACAACAAGTACCGCAAGTCAATTTAGTCGTAGATGGTCAGCGCTACGCCTATCAAGAAATTGACATCACAACGAACAAAAACTTAATTCAAATCAGCGAGGGTAACAATCAGCGCGATTTGCGGCTATATGCAGGTAGAATGCGGCTACAACCGAATGCATATGGTACGTATACATTAGTCAATGAAGTTCCGCTAGAGACTTACTTGCGGGGTGTTGTCCCGCACGAAATCGGAGCAAATGTGCCTTACTCGGCGGTCGAAGCGCAGGCAATTATTGCACGGACGTATGCATTGCGCAACTTACGTCGGTTTGCAATTGATGACTATGAGCTGTGTGCAGATACCCAGTGCCAAGTTTACAGAGGTTTAAGTGGTACAGTTCCGCTAGCCGATCGCGCGATCGCCGCGACAAAAGGCAAAGTACTAACGTATGACAATCAACTTGTGGATGCCCTGTATTCTTCCACAACAGGTGGCGTTACGGCGGCGTTTAGTGATGTTTGGCAAGGAACAGATCGTCCCTACTTGCAACCTGTAATCGATGCGGCGGATAGCGTTTGGAACTTATCAGGACAAAGCTTAGCCGAAGAAAAGAATTTTCAGCGCTTTATTGGTTTGCAGCAAGGATTTAATGAAGCTGGCTGGAGTATGTTTCGTTGGCGCAAAGAAAGCAGTTTAGCTCAGATTACACAAGATTTGCAGCGCTTTTTCAAGGCAAATAATAGTCCCTGGGCAAACCTGAAACAGATTTATCAGATGCAAGTCACTGAGCGATCGCCTAGCGGACGTATTCTGAAACTAGCGGTACAAACCGATCTGGGTACGGTTATTTTAGAAAAAGATGAAGTACGCAGTGCCTTTTCTGCACCGCGCAGTACGCTATTTTATCTACAACCACTTAATAAAGGTACAAACTCGCTGTGGGGTTACGCTTTTGTAGGTGGTGGCTTTGGACACGGCGTTGGTTTAAGTCAAACCGGTTCGCAGCGTTTAGCCAAATTAGGTTGGTCAAGTGCCCAAATTTTAAATTTCTACTATCCTGGGACGCAAATCGAACCTCTAAGCGATCGCATTACCTTCTACTCGGAGGAATCCTTTTCAACAGCTACCACAGCAAAATAAAGCAGGAACTTTTGGTGATTTAATCCCGTTCCTGCTCTATAAAGCTGCTACATCGACCGACTGATTGGCATCACATCGATTAGTAGAGATCTTCCTCTTTATGCGTTTCGATGGTGCAATCAGAAGTGGGGTAAGCTACACAGGTTAATACATAGCCTGCTTCGATTTGATCGTCATCTAAGAAAGACTGGTCAGATTGATCGACGGAACCTGATATGAGTTTACCTGCACAGGTTGAGCAAGCACCTGCACGGCAGGAATAAGGTAGATCTAACCCTGCTTCCTCAGCAGCATCTAGAATATATGTATCATCGTCAACTTCAATCGTTTGATTCAGTCCTTCAGACTCATTGATTAAAGTGACCTTGTAAGTTGCCATTCAACAGTCCTCTCTATTTGCAACGGCAGTATAAGATAAACTAAAGCAAACTTTGGGCTTTGCTTATTGGCAAAGTCCAGGATATTTATGTTCACTTCATCTCTGATACTACGAGAAAAACCATAGCTTGTAACCCCCTATTACCCCCGATTTTGCAGGCGATTAGGAATGAAATTTAGTTATTTAATCCTAATTAGTTATTCTTATGAAAGGGGTGAGTGGCTAGTGGTTAGAGAAAAGTGAAGAGGAAGAACTAAGATGCCTGGATTTGGTTATTCTGAAGAGCGTGTGGTACGAGTAGGGATTGTTGGTACTGGGTATGCGGCGAAGTTGAGGGCAGAAACCTTTCAAAAAGATGAGCGATCGCAAGTTGTTGCCATTGTTGGTCACACACCAGAAAAAACTCAGGAGTTTGCCCAAACCTATCAAGCTGAGGCGCTAACTTCTTGGGTGGACTTAGTACAAGCTGATATAGATTTGGTTGCGATCTCAAACGTTAATAAAGAACACGGCGCGATCGCAACAGCCGCACTACAAAATAACAAACACGTCGTTGTCGAGTATCCACTAGCACTCGATGTCGCTGAAGCTGAAAAGATTGTTGCACTGGCGCGCGATCGCGATAAAATGTTGCACGTCGAGCATATCGAATTACTCGGTGGCTTACACCAAGCCCTAAAACAGAACTTACCGACAATTGGCGAAGTTTTTTACGCTCGCTACGCTACAGTAACTCCTCAACGTCCTGCGCCGCAAAAGTGGACGTATCACAAAGAATTATTTGGTTTTCCCTTGATCGCAGCACTTTCGCGCTTGCATCGCCTGACTGACTTATTTGGTGAAGTGGCTTCAGTCAGTTGTCAAAATCGTTATTGGGGTGAAGGTGAGTTTTATCAAGCTTGTTTGTGTACGGCTCAACTCAAATTTGTGAGTGGTATCATTGCCGATGTTACCTACGGTAAAGGTGAAACCTTATGGCAAGACGAACGCAAGTTTGAAATTCATGGTGCGCAGGGCGGATTAATTTTTGATGGCGATGCGGGCAAATTAGTCCGAAGCGAGCAAGCAACACCAATTGAAGTTGGTTCGCGTCGTGGTTTATTTGCTAAAGATACAGAGATGGTGTTAAATCACTTGTTAACAGGTGCAAAGATGTACGTGACTCCTACTGCGAGTTTATACGCGTTAAAAATTGCGGATGCAGCAAGGCGGTCGGCAGAAACAGGCGAGACTATCATTTATGAATAAATAGCAATAGTTAAGCTTTTTGATCGAGACGCAAGGCTTGCTCTAAAGCTAGTTTTTCTTTCGCTCTACGTGCATAAGGTTGTAGCTTCGTTGAACTCCACCCTGTCAAAATACTCAAATCTTCAATACTGATTCCTTTAACCAACATTTCAACGCACCACGTTTGTTGTGCTTGCTCAATTACCGGAACTTTTCCTTCTGGCGTAATTAGTTCTTTAGTTAACTCTTGCCAACGCGCTTTTATTTCTTGCTCAGTTATTGGCATTCCGCTGTCATTTACAAACAAGGCAGAAGAATTGTCTTTACGGCTTTTGAGCCATTGTGTTAAGGGATTGCGAGTATAAGAACCGTAGCGCTTGCCCATAATCCATTGATTAACAGGAACTTGTCTGACTGCACCTTGCGTAATTTGTAACAAGTGTTGATGAGGATCGCTGATTTGGTGGCTGCGCTCTAAACGAGTAATGTCTAGGGGTGATAAACCTGTGGCAAATAAAACATAAACAAGTGCATAATCGCGTAACCCTGATTTTTTAGCTTGTTGCAGAATTGCATGCACTAAATTTGCAGGTAGATCTATTACATTTTCTGTTGAAGTTGTAGAAACTATATTTTCTCCTAAAAATAGTTTGACTAAGTCATTCAAAAACTCTTCTCGATCATTTAATTCATTTGTTTCAGTCGCCAATTCAATAATTGCGTAACCTAATAAAATATAGTTCAGTAAGCTTGCAAGTTTTTCGACGGGTAACTGACTGCGTAACTGTTCGCGCTGCATCACAGTTGCAAGATATTCGGCAACGTCGCGACTGATTTGATTGATGTATTTGCCAATGATGCGGCGATTTTCTACGGGATATTGCTGTGCTTCTCCTAAAATAGATAGCACTAATTCGGGAAATTGCGCGATCGCCGTTAAGCGATTGCTTGCATACCATTTAATTGCTTGCGCCGTAGTGTGCGTTTGCTGGGCTTGCTGGCGCAAGATTTCCCCTAACTCTTGAAACACTGCTGACTCGGAAATGACTGCAAGCAGTAAACCGTGCTTATTACCAAAATGGCGAAATAGCGTCACTTCATTAACTTGAGCTAACTCAGCAACGGCTTTTGTTGTCGTTTCGGTAACTCCCTGAGTCGCAAATAACTCAATTGCTGCATTAATCAATTTTTGTCGAGTTGAAATTTGAGTAGGCATACAGGCTAGTTTCAATCAGCGGGAGTACTGCGTTAGTTATAACTGTGCAAGTAACACTTGCATTTCTAGCGCAAAGTTGTTAAGGTAATGTAAGTAGCACTTGCATTTACTAGAGTAATGAGCGATCGCTCGTTACAAAAGATCGCTAGTGTTGTCTGCACTGGATTACTAATAGAAATTTAAGGAAAACATTCATGACGACATCAGCTGTCAACGCTGAGGGTAAGCAGCGGCTTACTCTAAGTTGGCTCAACGTGGCATTTTTTAGTACATTTCATGCGGTAGCGATCGCCGGATTTTGGCATTTTTCGTGGTCTGCATTAGGAGTGACGCTATTCCTCCACTGGTTGTTTGGCAGTATTGGTATCTGTTTAGGCTACCACAGGCTTTTAAGTCACCGCAGCTTGCAGGTGTCACCTAAGTGGGTAGAATACGCGATCGCAACTTGCGGTGCGTTAGCCATCCAAGGAGGACCAATTTTTTGGGTAGCGACGCATCGACTGCACCACGCGCATACAGAAGATAACGACAAAGATCCTTACTCTTCAGGGCGTGGCTTTTGGTGGAGTCATATGCTGTGGATTTTCTATCCCCGCCCAGAGTTTTTTGAATATAGCAAATACAAACGATTCGCTCCCGATCTTGCCCGCGATCCCTACTACAATTGGTTAGACCGCAATTTTCTCCTCTTACAAATTCCGCTTGGCGTCCTATTATATCTTTGCGGTGGATGGTCGTTTGTCATCTATGGAATTTTCGTTCGTTCAGTCATCTTGTGGCACACGACTTGGTTAATTAACTCAGCAACGCATTGGCGCGGTTATCAAAACTATCAAGTCGATGACAACTCGCGTAACCTTTGGTGGGCAGCAATTTTAACGTACGGCGAAGGTTGGCATAATAACCATCACGCTTACCCTAATGTGGCAAAAGCAGGACGGCGCTGGTGGGAAATTGATATGACTTGGTGGGCGATCAAACTCTTGCAAACTGCGGGTTTAGCTAAAAAAATTGTCATGCCTACAACTAAAGTTTGACACCTCAAATACCCTAGCTCGATGGCAGAAAATTTGAGTTGGGGTTACTCCTTCTATCGTAGAGAACATCAAAGGAAAGTAGCTATATCTTCAACTGTTCGTGTTACGGGCGCTCAATTGTTACAAGTTACCATCGCTCTTTAGGTATTCTTCATTTCGTCTGATGCCAAGTTTGAAATTTTAGGAGTGCGCAATTGAGAGTGCATGCGATCGCAAGAAGTTACACTTTCGTTGTTCAAGCCGCCGACTTCTGCCACAGTGTAAAGAGGTCTTCCTTTGACTTCTTCATAAATGCGTCCGACGTACTCGCCTAAAATACCAATACTGACAAGTTGAACAGCACCGATAAAAAAGATCGCCACAAGAATAATGGCAAAGCCTTCTAGACGCGAGCTTGGCACAAAAAGTCGCCAGTAGAGTACCAAAAGCGCCATCAAAATTGCGACGATCGCCGCCAATAAACCGACATACGTCGATAATCGTAGCGGTACTTTAGAAAAAGAGACTAAGCCATTGACAGCTAACGCTAAAGATTTTGTAAATGTATATTTCACTTCTCCCGCAAAACGCGGATCGCGTTCAAAGCGAATTGCGGTTTGATGAAAACCTACCCACGATCGCAGTCCGCGAATATAGCGATTGCGTTCCGGCATAGCATTGAGGACATCTACAACACAGCGATCCATCAAACAAAAATCCCCTGTATCTGTAGGAATATCTACATCAGCTAAGCGTTGCAATAGACGATAAAAAAAATAAGCTGTAAACCGCTTAAACCAACCTTCTTGATGGCGCTGCGTGCGTTGGGCGTAAACAACTTGATATCCTTGTCGCCACTTCTCGATCATGTCAGGAATCAATTCAGGCGGATCTTGTAAATCGCCATCGAGTACGATCGCGGCTTGTCCCCGGACAAAATTTAAACCGGCTGTCACCGCAATTTGATGACCAAAGTTCCGCGCGAGACTAAGGTAGCAAACGCGCGAGTCTCGATCGTGGAGTTCGCGCAAAAGTTGCAGCGAGCGATCGCGGCTGCCATCATTGACTAAGATCAGTTCAGCATCCCCATCAAGCCGCTGCATCACTTTGTAAAGGCGTTGATACAGCGCCGGAATCGTTTTTTCTTCGTTGAAAATGGGAACGACGATTGAATACTTAGGCAACTTTCCAAATTTATGAACGTTGAATGAATATTGTAAAGTCTCGCACAAAAAACCACCGCAGTTTTCTAGTATAGTTTTCTTTATGATGGAGGTTTTCTTGCGCATTTTTTATAGCCTAGCAACTGAAGTCGCGGCTTTAAACACAAAGTTCACCTGCGTGGACTAGAAAATAATACCCAGGTTCCTTCTTTTATCGTCCCAGCTTATTCGGAATACCACTACAACCACCAGGAATTGTTGCTCGTGTTTTTTCACCACCCCAAGCACAGCAATAGTAGCGTGTTGATTCGGACATTCGCTGCACGTTTGTAAAATCGGCACCTTCAATCACAGCGCCAGTATATTCTCCTGTTTTGTAATTGGGCGGTTCTGTACGGCTGCGCGGGCTAGCAGTTTCAGCCGTACCGTAGAACAGGCGAGTTCCCTTGAAATCTGCGCCATTGAACTTGGCGTCTGCCAAAATTGTGCGGGCGAAGTTGGCGCGGACTAAGTCACAACCACTCAAATTAACGCGAATGAGATTGGCATCGCTTAAGTCTGTCCACCGTAAATCAGTACTCGATAAATCGGCACCAGCAAGCATCACTCCCAAGTCGATAACGCGCACGCCAAAAACACGGTCTTCGGCATAACCACCGTCACCATTGAGAATGGCTCTGCCCAAACGCGAGTCGCGCTTGAGCGGTGTTAGTAATTTAGAACTAGAGAGAAATCGCAAAATCTTTGCTTTACCATCGCGATCGACACTACTCAAAATCGCTGCGGTTCGACCTTCAGCTAAGGCTCGTTCTTGCGGCCAATCTTCTAACAAGCCTTCGTCATCCAACACCAGTTCCGAAATTCCCTGAAAGTAGCTATCGATTGTTTGCTGCTGTGTAATCAGGTTTTGCTGCACGGTGAGCAAGTTTTGTTGAATCGTTAAATCTTTAGAAATAACGTATTGTCGCCACGCCACAAAAACTGCCAGTACCGCAATTAAAATTTGTCCTAACGCCCCAATCCATTCCGCAAGCGTGCCAAACGCTTCCCAGTTGATTTGGCTACCCCACAATAGCAAACGGCGATTGATACCAGTCAGTTCAGCGATGCCGAATAAAGCTGCAACAATTCCTGCTAGAGCAACAAAGAGCGATCGCTCTTGCCTAGATAACAATTCGCGGATTACAGCTTGTAACCAAGGTAAGAGTACGGCGATTGATAAAACGAGCGCTAGCACGACTCCAAACCAAGCAACTAACGCGTTACTCAATACTAGCCCGATCGTCATAATGGCGATCGCAACGAGTGTCATGCCAACTGCTTTGATATCAGGAATGCGATTTTCTGGCTGCGATCCTTGCATTGAGGCAAGTGCTGCTAAAGCCTGTTGTGAGAGCGAACCTTGGGGCGCAAGTTCGATATCTTGAGCGCGATCGGACAATTCGTCGGACGGTGGCACAACGGCTGGAGGAGGCGATAAATTTGGCTGGGAAGATTCTGGTTCAGGCGACATGATTTTACGTCACTAAGACTAAGCTGAAGCATAATAGCTGTTTTATCGTAACTGCTGCGGGCACTCTCGGCGATTGCTACTTTTGGGGAAAAGCCATGTTAGTCGTAGTATGTTCTTCTGCCGATAGATCCTTCATAATGAGCAATGTTGATTTAGTAAGGGGCTTTGAATGTGTTCCATCTTACTTTTCTTAGCTTACAGAGCGATCGTCTTTCTAGAACAAACTGGGTAAAGATGTGGAGTAGATATTAGTAGTTTATTATTGGGTGTCAAGCGACTTGTGTCAGGTATGATTGTTCGTAGTTTTCTGAGATGGAATAACGATACATATACTGATAAAATTTATAAGCGCGTGTTTTATTTATTACTTTTTCTAACTATAATTGGTGTTATTTAGCAATGAATTCATTGCGATCGCAGATTGCGCATAACCTACAGTCAGTCGCGAGTAAAAGCTAAAGCCTAAGTAGCATCCCGCAATATATAGCAAGCAGTGTAGCTTAAAGTATTAATGGTCTAAGAAAGAGTGTAGAGAACAAGTCATTCCTGCTGCAATTAAGTTGATTTTCGTGTGAGGAATCGTGGTGAAACAACAATTATGTAACAGCTTATGGTTGAGCCTTACCGTGGTGATGACAATAGCTCAGCCAGCGGAAGCTGATACTATCCAAAGCACATTGGTAGATAAGAACACATTTTTGCAACAGCACAATAGCAGTTACGATAGCTCGTTGCTGAGTTCAACTCCAACGAGCAAGCCTCTAGGCAAAGCCGCTACGTTGAGCGTTCAAAAAGGATTGACAACAGCGGGAATTATTGCACAGAACAATGTTCCCTCGACAGGCGATCGTAATATTGTTGTCCCTACAGCTCCTGCTCCGGCGACGCCAGGAACTGCGCCACCAACTGCGCCTGAAGTACGTCCTCCAGCACAGACGCCCAATTACCTCAATCCGAGTCCGAATCCACTCCAGTTTCCTACTCGCCCAGAAGAAGTTCGAATTCAAGGAACTCAACCGATCACGCTGCAACAAGCATTAGAACTTGCCCAGCGAAATAATCGTCAACTTCAAGTTGCAAGGCTCAACTTAGAGCGGAGTCGCGCTACTTTACGCGAAGCCCAGGCGGCTTTACTGCCTAACGTCAGTCTTAATGCAGGGCTAAGTCGCTCGCGAGCTGCGCAACCCCAAGCTTTTCCTCAGCAAGAAGTCAGTGCTAATACAACCTTCAGCGGTACAGCGCAACTCAGCTACGATATTTACACATCTGGAGAAAGAAGCTCTCGAATTCGTGCAGCAGAAGAGCAAATCCGCTTGAATGAATTGCAGCTAGAGCAAACCGCAGAACAACTACGATTGGATGTTGCCAACGACTACTACAATTTGCAAGCAGCTGATGAATTAGTTCGCATCAACCAATCAGCGGTCACAAACGCACAGGCAAGTCTACGTGACGCCCAAGCTTTAGAACAGGCTGGAGTCGGAACGCGATTTGACGTCCTACAATCTGAAGTCCAGCTTGCCAACGCGACACAAGAACTAACGAACGCCTTGAGTCAACAGCAAAACAGTCGCCGCCAATTAGCCGCGCGGTTGAGTTTAGCACAGTCGGTAAGTCTTACGGCAGCCGAGCCAGTACAAATTGCAGGTTTGTGGAACTTACCGCTAGAAGATAGTATCGTACTTGCGTTTCGCAACCGTGCCGAACTGCAACAGCAATTAGCACAACGCAATATTAGTGAAGCACAGCGACGAATCGCGCTATCACAACTTGGACCGCGAGTCAGTCTCTCAACAAACTACAACGTTCTTGACGTTTTTGATGACGGTTCGGGTCTTGCTGATGGTTATTCCATAGGCGCTAATGTATCACTTAATTTATACGATGGAGGAGCCGCCCGTGCCCGTGCTCGTCAAGAGGAAGCTAATATTGCGATCGCCGAGACAAATTTCGCGGATACTCGCAACCAAGTTCGCTTTGAGGTCGAAGAAGCCTACAATACTTTACAAGCCAACTTAGCCAACATCCAAACGGCTTCGGTTGCCTTGGAGCAAGCTAGGGAAGCACTAAGATTAGCACGGTTACGTTTCCAAGCTGGAGTAGGAACGCAAACCGAAGTCATTAATGCAGAAAATGCTTTAACTACTGCCGAAGGTAACCGAGTCACTGCAATTTTAGACTATAACCGCGCTTTGGCAAGGCTGCAAAGGGCAATTAGTTCAGGTCAACCGCGTTAGTAGAGACCAGCAGGGGAGTTACGAATGTGTTAAGTTCAGCAAATTCTTCTAAGAGAAACTTACACCCTAAATTAATATTATTAAATCCAGTTGATTAGCGATCTTAAACATGGTGACTAGTGGCATTGTTTCACTTTCAAGTGACTACAAATAGGCAGCTGCAGGCGCAGAGGAGCTAGTGCGGCGTGGAGGTTTCCGCGCGTGAGAGCAACTGGCGTGGGTCAAGAGAGGTACTTCAGGAGAAATTAACTGTAGTTCTCATTTAGTGAATGGTATGAATAGCTACTAGTCACTAACTACAAAGAAAGGCTATTTAAGCAAAGACGATATAGTGTTCTAGCCATAATGAAAAAGCAAGTGTTATCTCTGACCTCCAACCCCTGACCCCTGACCTCTCTCATTTCCTGATGGCTTAGGAGTCACCGAATCAACTTTATTAGAAGTGATAAATTTTTCTGGATTTTGTAAAAACGATTGACATTTATTTTCTAATACCACGCAAATATTGCTTAAAGTTTCTTGGTAGCGCTCAATATCACTTTGTTCTAAGAAGAGTTTTGCAGCTTGCTTGAGATCTGTCAGGGCATTGGAATGGTCTTGAATGTAGGTGTTATTGCTACTTTGGGCGATTTCATAGCGGACAATCCCCCTTCTCATATAAGCTTCAGCAGCTTGCGGGTCGATTTGTAAAGCTTGATTAAAGTTTTTGAGTGCTTCTTGATAACCTGGATGGAGAATATCTTTGCTGTTTTGTGCCAGTTTGTGATAAGAAATACCTCTTTTTATATAGGCTACAGCATTCACTGGATTTAGCTGTACAGTTTGGTCAAAGTCAGCGATCGCGGCTAAATAACTGCTATCCACGTCTTTACTATATTTCGCCGTGTCATGACGGACAATACCACGACTGAGATACGCTTGCTCAGAGGCTGGATTAATTTGCAGCGCCTGATCGAAATCAGCGATCGCCGCTTGGTATTCCTGCATGGGATTACTGCTGTGTTGAGCTATTTCGTAACGTGCATTACCGCGGTTGACGTAGGCATTGACATCATTGGGATTATAAAGTAGAGCGCGATTAAAATTTTCAATTGCTCCTTTATAGTTACCTAGTTTGTAGTGAAACTTGCCTTGATCGTAGTAAGCGATGGAAATTTGATTACCATTCAGTGTCGGTTGTGGGGTCGCAGGCTGTGCTTCGCTGCGATCGGGAAACAGATTAGCAAAGGTTTGCGGGGAAATTCTTAAGTCATAAGCAATTACCATAATTTCCAAAAAGACTAACGCCCCTGTGCCAATCAAACCCCACATCAAAGGCTTAACTCTCTTCTTACTATTTGCCTTACTCGTTGCAACGAGCTTCGCTGTTGGGGTAGCAGCAGCTGCATTAAAAGCTGACAGCACTTGCTGCTGATAATCCCTTTTTGGCAAGACGGTAGGTTTGCGCTTGAGTGGTTGGAGATGTTGACCTGCACGCACCGCTTGTACCGAGGGAAAAGGATCGCGTCCGCCCAGTTTGACAGCGCGATCGCACCAAGGACACGAACTGAGATGGTTGCTGTAACGGTGCTGGTTATTCTTAGCACAAGTCGTTAGCGCTTGTTCGGCTTCAATTAACGCGGCTTGCCATGCTTGAGCATTCGGTCGTAGTTTAGGATTATGATATCCCTCCTCAAAACAACGCAAGAAAAGTTGCTGTAAGGTCGGATGAAGCAATTCAAAAGGTGGCGCGATGGGTGTTGGTATATAAGGAACGCGCTTACTTTTACTGTAAACAAAATGTCCTGCACTAATTCGTGCTGAATACGAAGGAGGATCGCCAATTCCTTGATAAATTCCTGAGAATGGGTGCGTTCCTTCCATGAGTAGTTGAAACAATAATACCGCCAATCCAAAAAGGTCGTGTTCTGGCTTGCGATCGAAGTGGGCGAAGTTTTTTCCTTGCAACTCAGGCGGGGTAAATTCTGCCTTACCGACTCCACAACGATACACATAACCGTTTTTCGGATCTGGAACTTGAAACGAATCTGTGTCTACGAGTGCGATCAAGGCAGTATCGCTAACTAAAATATTTGATTCGTTAATATCTCCTATACAATAGCCACGCGAATGCAACGCACCCATCGCAGTCACAAGATTCCGTGCGGTACGATGTAGGTAAAGATAGTTAAAAAACGGGCACGTTTGGCGTCGGGTTTTCGGATTATAAAACTCGACAATCGAGTGCATGTTATTGACGCGAGGCATTAAAAAGCCTACAACACTGCCGTCTTTAATTAATAAATCAGTGGGCCAAGCAATCGAAATATGCCCTTTTGCTGCCGTTGGATTTTCTGGGGGGTTGGCAAGCATTGCCAGCAGTTTTTGCACGTGTGCTTTCGTTGGCTTGTGATATAGTTTTGCGACAAGCTGGTCATCTTGTGGCAACACAAAAACTCGCGCTTCGCCCCCATGTCCTACAACTAACTTGGGGTCTATGATAATCGATTGTTTGTTCGATTGACGTTGCAACCGCATAGCCCAATACTAACTCAATGTTGCTAACACAAGCGTTAAATCGTCGTCTGTACGTTCGGTAATTTTTGGAGAACGCAAAAAAGCGACTAGTTGTTCTTTAGCTTCGGTTTCATCTTTGATCTGGGCAACAAAATGAAACAATGGCGAGAAAAACGGCACATAAGGTTTTCCTTGATTTAATTCTAAAGCGAGCATTTGCAGTCCATCAGATAACAAAGCGATCTTAGCGGTTTTTCCTTGCCAAAGCGTGATTTGTGCTGCGTCGAGTGCTTGCGGCGAGACAAGAAAAGTTGTTTCGTTGATGTATTCTCCAAATTGCGGAGCGGTCAAGGCAATCAGATTTCCTTGGCGATCGCACGCAACAGCAACACCATCACCGATTTGTGCTGCAACTACTAAGTAGGGTGTGGCAACAACAATAATTAAAGTTGTCGCCAATTCACGAACGGATAACTGACACGCCGCGGCTTCGGCTTCTACACTTGTTCTCGCTGCGGCGAGAGCATTGTTCAATACGACACGCCATTCATTGTCGTTTGCAGGTAATGGAGCAGTTGTTAAGCGATCGCAAATTGTTTCTACGGCAGTTTGTGCCGCAACTATTGCCCCGACTTTGCCCAAGTTAGCTGAGCCAGCACCATCCGCAACGGCAGCAACTAAAATTCCTGTAGGTAACTTTTGCCAATAATGCGCATCTTGGCACAATTGCCCTACTTTTTCGTGTCCTCTACCACGCACTGACGCTGCTGCCACACGCCAATGAACTTCTTCAAGTGTATTCTTTTGTTTGAAGAAGTCATTCGCACTCATTGCATCTCACTCAATTTACTCAATTAATAATCTAGTTAACCTGGGCAATCAACGATTACCTGTGTACTATCTCATGAAGTTCTCGTTCTTTTTATAGTACTTGGCTGGTGTAACTCTAATCTAGACCTTGCCGTGGTTTTGACTTTCTTCATCTTGACTTCACAAATAATTTAATTAAATTCATACAAGTTCATGACTATCTGATTCTGATACTACATGGACTTGTAGCAGCATGCTTTTGTGCCCATCATAACTGCAATCTAGTTGGACAAAGGGTTATTACCTACAGCCAGCCTTGCGCGTCACATATTCTCAAAAATTTACAGCGAGCCATTTTGCAAAGCGCGCGCATTCAAGACAGATGCTCAGCTTCTACAAGAGGTAAGTCGGTTTCGTGCTACCAGTCTTCTCATCACGTGTCGTTGTGCATTTTGCTGTTGACGTTAAAAAGCTTACAGTTTAGATATGTAACTTTGTAGAGGAGGCACTACCGTTTCTTTTTTGATGAGGAAAGACAAACTCCTCTAGAGTCAAATGATTCGTAGACTAAAGGTTGCTAATATAGATGCTTAACAACATTTTTCAGTTCGCCAAGGTCTGGAGACTTCATGTAAAATTCATGTAACTCAATGAACTCTATAGTATAGAGGTGAGTCAACAGTTTTCTGGGGCATAGAAATACTTTTGTTCTTTCATTAATCATTTTTCTTATGTAAAACTTAAATGCTCGTATCTGAGAATTAAACAAAATTAGACTTCGTATTATAGACTGCTAAAAATAAGATTTTAAATTTAAAGTTATTGCTTGAGCAAATTGCGTACTTCACCAAGGTTTCAGTTGTAAATGACTATTCATGGCACGTTTCAAAAACTGCGTCCGTTAAGCTTGCTTGCGAATTTATGTAGTAGTTATGACAGCGTCTGTCTCAAGGTAACAAGTAATACAGTTACGTGGTTTATTTATGTCAAACAGGGGAAAATTCTTTATGCTTCGCATACGGTAGATCCCTGCGATCGCCTTGATTGCTATTTACGACGTTTTAGTTATCATAGCCCAACACTTAACAATGAAATTCGCTCGCAGCTGCGCTTAAGATTTGACAATGCCTCTGAGCTGCATCCTGAATATCAAGCAATTTGTTGGTTATTTGACAATCAATACCTCAACCAAAATCAAGCTGCAGCTTTAATTGAATATTTAGTTAAAGAGGTTATTGAATCATTTCTCTTAATTAAAGAAGGTCGCTACGAACTTGACGAAAAGTATAATATACTACCGGCTGAGTTCTGCTGGCTCGATTTGCAACCAATAGTCAAATATTGCCAGCAAAAAATTCAAGCTTGGCAATCTTTAGCACCACAAGTTTGGTCTCCCTATCAACGACCATACTTAGACAATCAACCCGGTACGAAAGAACAACTCACTCCTGAAACACAACATAAACTCCACTCGATTCTTAAAGGCTTTAGCATTCGTCATTTAGCAGTTTTACTCAACCAGGACGAACTACACTTAGTACAAAGTTTATATCCTTACATCAAAATGGGGAGCGTTATCTTACACGATCCTCAGCCACCTTTCGAGCAGCTCCCAAGAACGTATGAACCCCCAACAGAAAGTCAACCTGTTGCCGTTCAACTTGCCACTCCCGCGACAGTTGAAAATCAACCTTCGGTCACATCTAACCTTCGTAAAAATAGCGATAGCAACGACAATAAAAATACCGTTTCGCTAACCAAAGCTACACATAGTACTCAACTGCCCAAAGTCACTCAGCAGAATAATAAATCTGTTGAAAAATTTGTAGTACCTCCAGGAACAACACCTGAAAAGTCTGCTAAGCCATTAGAGAAAATTTTTAATTCTCATACTAATAAAGCAGTATATAAAGTTGTATGTATTGATGATAGTCAAGCAATGTTACGCGAACTCGCCCATTTTTTAGACGATGAAAGTTTTGATGTATATACAATTAGCGATCCTGTCAAAGCGCTTATGCAAATTGTGAGAATTAAGCCAGATTTAATTTTATTAGATATTAAAATGGCTAAAATTGATGGATATGAATTATGTCGTTTACTGCGCAATCATATTTTATTTAAAAGTACGCCCATTATTATGGTAACAGGTAGTACAGGAATTATTGATAGAGTAAAAGCTCGAATCGTAGGTGCGTCTGGCTATTTAACAAAGCCTTTTACTCAGTCTGAATTATTTAAAATAATCTTTCGTCATTTATCTTGAATTGTCTTTAGTATGATTTAATTAATAATAATTATGATAATTAGAGGAAAATAAAGGTGGCTACAATTTTAGTAGTTGAAGATACTTTGTCTGAGTTGGAATTAATAAGTAATTACCTGCGCGAAAGTGGCTACAGTGTTATTGGTGTTACGAGTGCCAAAGAAGCATTGCATAAAGCCGTGGAAGAAAAACCGGATGCAATTGTTACGGATATCGTCATGCCAGGTATGAGTGGCTTTGAATTATGCCGTAAACTAAAAAACAATCCGGCAACGGAGCAATTACCGATTATTATTTGTAGTTCCAAAGATCAAGAGATTGACCGCTTTTGGGGGATGAAACAAGGTGCAGCGATTTATGTCACTAAGCCTTTTACCCGCGAAGAATTAGTGCGTGCTGTCAAATCAGTCGTGGCTTAAAAACTTATGGATATTCCTATCCTGACATCACAGTTACATCGACCGGAAACCAGTGTAGGTGATTCTTATTTGAGATTTCAAATTAATGCAGATACTCCAGCACTGCTGGCGATGAAGTACGTTCAAGAAGTCTTAATTGTACCGACTACACGGATAACACCGATGCCAAATATGCCAGAGTGCATATTAGGATTATTCAATCGCCGCAACCGCATCCTCTGGGCAGTCGATCTAGCACTAATGTTGCTAGCGCAACCGATTGATGCTAGTAGCCAGCAATACCACAGTGCGATCGTCCGAGTAGGGGAAACTCCGCTAAGCTTAATCGTACGAGAAATTCAAGGAGTTACCAGAGTGACGTCAAATGTACAACCTGCAGCCGGAGAAAGCACCGCACTACTGCCTTACCTAGAAGGATATGTTTGGCAACAACAAGAGAAATTGCTGGTGTTAGATGCAAAAGCAATTGTAAATTCTCCGAGTTTACATAGCTACTAGTTGTATAGTAATCGAGCAAATACTGATTGGAGCGGATATGGCAACCCGATTTAAACAGGAATCAACGAGTAGGCATCAACACAAAAGTGCAAATCACCTGGACAGCGATCGCTACAGCAGTGATGATGTCCCCAACCGCGTTCAACCTTATTCCGGGTTAGATATTAATCAGCCGCTTATCCAGCCGACGCGTAAATTAAGTTTGCCCTTTTGGCAGCAACTTAGCTTGAAAACAAAAGCAACTACCCTGGCAATTGTCCTTAGTACGCTACCGATTATCATTATTGGCGCCGCCGCATACCATATCACAAATAAAGGCATTACAAACAACGTTACGCAACAGCAACAAGCACGCGCGATCGCTTTAGCCAGTCAATTTGATAATTTTATTTCGCAACGCTATCTCGATATTCAAAACTTAGCACAGTCGAGTATGTTAAGCGATCCTGCTGTGCGAGCAATCGTATCGACGCAAGCCAAGCAATTTAATTTAGAGCAGTATATTAAAAATAACCCTGGTTACGATAATATTGTCGTGATTAATCCCGCTGGTCAAGTGATTCTGCAAACTGCGGGAGAAGGTATCGCTAACTATAGCAATGTAGATTATTTTCAACAAAGTATTAAAACGAAACGTCCTGTCGTTACGCCACCGAGAAAGTCATTATTAACAGGTGAATACTCGATCTATGCCGCAGCTCCTGTCATTGATGCAACAACTGGAGAAGTGTTTGCAGTGGTGCGATCGCGGACTCCGGTACAATACTTTAATGAAATTTTACATGCTGAAGCAAAAACCCTAGCTCGTACCGGCAACAGTTTCGGCGTTGAAGAATACTTTGCTGTCAACGACTTAGGCAAAATTGTTGTTGCTCCGACTGAACACCTAGACTACATTGGTGAAGACGCGCAAGCAGTATTTTCCCGCGTGGCATCGCGATTAGTTAACAATACTTCGGTCGGCAGTATCATCGACCGCGATCGCAACGAGCGCCAAGAATATTTAGTATCCTACACCCCCATTCGCCAAATCGAAAGTCAAACCGACTTGAATTGGAGTGCGATGGTTGCACTACCCACAGAACAAGCTTTTGCTGCACGTCAAGGATTATTTTTACCCTTTTTCTTAGGAACAAGTGCGATCGCCTTACTTGTGGGCGCAATCGTCGCTTACTTCGTTAACCGCGCCTTACGTCCAGTCGTCAATGCTTCGTTGGCAGTCCAAAAAATCGGCAACGGGCATCTCAATACAAGATTAAGCGTACGCGGTAACGATGAGTTAGCCATGCTCGGTACTAACATCAACAACATGGCAGAGCAGCTGCAAATTTTAATGCAACAGCAAGAAGAAGTGACCGAACAAGCACAACTCTTTGCAGATGTTACGTTTCGGATTCGTCGTTCGTTGAATGTAGACGATATTCTCAAAACAGCAGTAAAAGAAGTCAGAAAAGTGCTTCGATGCGATCGCGTTGTAATTTATCAGTTTAATCCTAACTATAGCGGTACAGTTGTTGCCGAATCTGTTGCCCCTGGTTGGACACAATCATTGGCAGAAACCATTGACGATCCTTGTTTTAGAGACCGACACATTCAACAATACCAAAACGGTCGCGTTCGCGCCATCGACAATATCCATCAAGCTGGGTTGACCGATTGTCATATCAAAACTTTAGAACGATTTGAAGTCAAAGCCAATTTAGTCGCGCCCATCCTCAAAGACAGTCAATTACTAGGGTTGCTCATTGCGCATCAGTGTGCAACCACCCGCGCTTGGCAACAAGCTGAAATCGATTTATTTACGCAGCTAGCTACTCAAATTGGATTTGCACTCGATCAAGCCTACCTTCTAGAACAAGTCGAAAAAGCGCGAACAGTCGCTGAAGAAATTTCTAACGAACAGCGATGGCAAAAAGAAGTACTTCAACAACAATTGATGGGTTTACTCAGCGATGTTGAAGAAGCAACCAAAGGAAACTTAACCGTACGCGCAGAAGTAACTGCTGGCGAGATTGGTACTGTGGCTGACTTTTTTAACTCAATTATTGAAAGCTTACGTCAACTGGCAACCAATGTCAAAACAGCAGCAAGTCAAGTTAATGTTGCAGTTGCCGAAAATCAAGATGCCATGCATCAATTAGCCGAGCAAGCCTTACAACAAGCCACAGCGATTGCCCATAGTCTCGATGCTTTAGCACAGATGACCGACTCGATTCAACAAGTTGCCGCTAGCGCCCACCAAGCCGCAGAAATTACGCGCACAGCTTCGCTCACTGCCCAAGTGGGAGGAGTCGCCATGAATCACGCCGTAGACAGCATTTTAAACTTACGCCAGACTGTTGCCGAAACTGCAGGCAAAGTTCGCCAGCTAAGCGAATCTTCACAACAAATTTCCAAAGTTGTTTCTTTAATTAACCAAATTGCACTGCAAACTAACATTTTAGCAATTAACGCTAGTATAGAAGCAAATCGTGCAGGTGAAGAAGGTAGAGGCTTTGCTTTGGTAGCAGAAGAAATTGGCGAACTTGCCTCGCAATCGAGCGCCGCAACAAAAGAGATTGAGCAGATTGTGGAAAATATTCAACGCGAAACTGTTGAAGTTACCCGCGCGATGGAACTTGGCACAAATCAAGTTATTGAGGGAACGAACTTAGTAGAAGACACGAAGAAAAATCTCAAGAAGATCTTTGATGTTTCGTGCCAAATCGATCAATTAGTTCAATCTATTTCTCACGCCACAATCGCGCAAGCCCAAACCTCGCAAGAAGTTACCCAGTTAATGAAAGAAATCGCAACTGTTTCTGAGCAAACTGCAAATTCTGCACAGCAGGTTTCAGGGTCTCTACAACAGACAACTGCGATCGCCCAGCAATTACAAACTTCTGTTGGTGCCTTTAAAGTTGATGATGAAAGTTAAGTCTTTCATCGTATAGCAATGGTCGATAAAGTTAGGACATTGTCCGCTTTTCTCGTCAAGAGTTTTGAGATGACCTCACCATAGTTTGCCCTTGCCCTAATCATACCCTGACCTCTAACCTCCGACTTCTGACCCCTAGCTTAATCACATGGTAAAGGATAAAGAACTAGAAATCCGGCTATCGTTTCTTGAAGAAGCTCAAGACTATGTAAATACGATGGAAACCGGAATTATGGTTGCTGCTGCACGCGAAGAGCGTCAACAAATGGACGCGGTATTACGCGCTGCACACTCGATTAAAGGCGGCGCGGCGATGATGGGGTTTCCTATCCTCAGCGAGCTTGCGCATCGTTTAGAAGATTTTTTTAAAGTGTTAAAAGCACAGCAACTAGCCATTGATGCTGAATTGGAAAGTTTGTTGTTGGCAAGCATCAGTTGCTTGCGACAAGCGATCGCAATCTATCATCAAGGAACAACGCTGGACGAACAATGGCAACAAAACCATGTCGAACCAATTTTCTCTCAACTCCAACAACGTCTAGGAGAGGCAACATCGACTGAGAGTAACGAGTTGCTATTGTCTGAAGATACGCAAGACATGCAAACTTTAATCTTTGAAACAGAAGTAGAAGAATGCCTGCAACGGTTAGAAGGTATCCTAGCAGAGCCTCAGCAACCTGGACTTTTCGCAGAAACTCTCACAATTGCGCAAGATTTCGCGAGTTTAGGGCAAATGTTTCAACTTCCGGCATTTCAAAGCTTTTGCGAGTCGATTATTCACCATCTCGAAGCCTCCCCCGATCGCGTTACAGAAATTGCGCGTTGGGCTTTGCAGGAATGGCGGCGATCGCAAGCTGCTATTTTACTTCATCAAGGCACAGTTCCCGCCACACTTCCTCTAGATGCAGTTAATGATAACGAGCTAGAGACCACACAACCCGCAGCGACAGCCTTTGACTTACTTACTGATTCCGAAACAACGGTAGAAAATCCTCAAGAACTTACTCTCTCTTCGACTCAAGAATCTCAAAAGAAATCTGTTCATCTAGCTTCTGAATCTGATTCAGCTTTAGTTGTCAAAGAGCAAGATACAACAGTTCGCGTTTCGATTGATATCCTCGAACACCTTAACGATTTATTCGGAGAATTCACAATTGAGCGCAACGGCATTAACTTGTATTTGGAGCGCTTGAGAAACTTAGTTAAAATTTTAGATGGTCGAGTTCGAACGCTGAAAAACCTAGATACACGCTTATTTGCAGCGTATGAAAGGAATAACTATTCGCCTAGAGACACTGCTGATACATTTAATAACTACGCGCTAGAACGCGAAAATAATTTTACTCATAGTTCTAACGAAAATTCTAACCTCCGAACTTTAATCGACGAGGTTATGGAAAACGTTTTTCGGATTCAAGAGGTCGCAGACGATATTAGCCTGAGTATCGAAGACACGACACAAACTGTTGGCGAACTCAATCGCACAGCCAAACAAATGCAAACAAGTTTAACGCAAGTGCGAATGCGTCCTTTATCTGACTTATTAAATCGATTTCCTAGATTTTTGCGCGAGCTTTCCCTACAGTACAACAAAAAAGTTGAATTAAAAATCCACGGCGGCGAAACTTTAATCGAACGTAATATTTTAGAAGCCTTAAACGATCCTTTAATGCATTTATTACACAATGCGTTCGATCATGGAATTGAAGACCTGCAAACGAGGCGATCGCGCGGCAAACCAGAACAAGCCACTATTGAAATTAAAGCCACTACGCGTGGCAATCAAACGATTATTAGCGTGAGCGATGATGGTAGAGGAATTGACTTAAACGCCATACGCGTTAAAGCGCAACAGTTAGGTTTAGACGCGAAGGCGCTGACAACAGCTAGCGAACAAGAACTTTTAACACTGATTTTTGAACCAGGTTTTAGCACTGCACGTCAAGTGACGAACTTGTCTGGTAGGGGAGTTGGGCTGGATGTCGTCCGCACAAACTTAAGCAAAATTCGCGGAAATATTAAAGTTGATACGCAGCTTGGTGTAGGCACAACTTTTCATCTTAATGTACCGATAACACTCTCAATTGCCAAAGTTGTTCTTGTTGAAAGTAATGGGATGCTTTTAGCATTTCCCACTGATGTCATCGAAGGAATGCTCATACTTAATTCTGAACGCGTTACCACAATTGCTGGTAATGAAATGTTGTGTTGGGAAAACAACACAATGCCTTTAATTCGCTTGGGACAATGGCTTGTATTTCGTGGGTTAACGCACCAAAAATCTCCTGCAGTCACTGTACCAAATATGAGCGTTCCCACAGTATTAAAAATTATTCAAGGTCATGAATTAGTTGCTGTGCAAGTAGATCGTTGCTGGGGCGAACAGGAAGTCGCGATTCGCCAAGTTGAGGGCACGATCGCTATGCCTCCTGGATTTTCTAGCTGTACAATTTTAGGTGATGGTCGCGTTGTCCCCTTGGTTAATCCTTCAGCTTTACTGCATTGGATTTCGACTTGTCAAAAATCAGCTAAACTAGAACAACCCGAAACGCTAACCACTGCCCAAATTCAAAGTCATAAAGATACAATTCTAGTCGTTGACGACTCGATCAATGTGCGTCGCTTCTTAACTTTATCTTTAGAAAAAGCTGGCTACCGCGTTGAAGAAGCGCTCGACGGGCAAGATGCGCTAGAAAAACTTGTTAGTGGCTTGCAGGTAAAGGCTGTGATTTCTGATGTTGATATGCCTCGCCTTGATGGTTACAGCCTACTTGCCCAAGTAAAATCGATGACTAATCTCCAGCAAATACCTTTTGTGATGTTAACTTCGCGGCAAGGACAAAGAGAGCGTCAACTAGCGCTCAATTTAGGAGCAGCAGCTTATTTTTCTAAACCTTTTAACGAGCAAGAATTGCTTCAAAGTTTACAGTTGGTTTTAAATTAAAGATATAAATTATTTAGTTGAGCTATTTACTCAAACATCAATTGCATCTTGCTCCAACCTACTCGTTGTGACGATTCGCAAAAGTACGGTACTGCTAACACACCGCGACTGTTTGCATTGATTGATCGCGGCTCGCAATAGGTCTAATTCTTGCTTGCTCAGAACCTTCAGTAGGCTCAAGACGAGCATCGTAGACTTCTTTTCGTCTCACATCTATAATAGCTTCCCTGATTCATGCGCTATCTTTAGGAATTTTGCATGATATTCATTTTCATCAGCCGTAGCAGAAAAAGCATTATCAATGTCTGCCCTTCTCTGCGCTACTCGTTCATGTCGTAAAGCAATAGCAACATACTTCATTACGACTGCGAGCGTATCTTTGTTTTGATGTCTATTCTGATATCACTTGAGCGCGATCGCATCAAGAATTATTTCCCTTATTGCCTGTGCTGCGAAGTTAAGTGATACAATCATCTACCAAAGCTAGGGGTGTCTGGATAGTCCAGGCTGAGATCAAACCCTGAGAACCTGAGACCGGCTCATACCGGCGGAGGGAAGCTGTTACTAGAGGAACTTAATAATGCGTACAGAATGGATCGCAAAGCGTCGCGGGCAAGCAAACGTGACACAAATGCACTATGCTCGCCAGGGTATCATTACTGAAGAAATGCACTATGTTGCCCAACGAGAAAATCTTCCCGCATCGCTGATCAAAGAAGAAGTTGCGCGGGGACGCATGATTATCCCTGCCAATATTAACCACACCAACTTAGAGCCAATGTGCATCGGCATTGCCTCGAAGTGCAAAGTAAATGCAAATATTGGTGCGAGTCCCAACTCTTCTAACCTTGAAGAAGAAGTTGCCAAACTCAATCTCGCAGTTAAATACGGTGCTGATACTGTGATGGACTTATCTACAGGTGGGGGAAACTTAGATGAAATTCGTAGCGCCATTATCCAAGCTTCACCTGTACCAATTGGAACAGTCCCCGTCTACCAAGCCCTCGAATCGGTTCATGGCGCAATCGAGAAACTGACTCCTGATGATTTTTTACACGTGATTGAAAAACACGCGCAGCAAGGAGTAGACTACCAAACAATTCACGCCGGAATTTTAATTGAACATTTACCGTTGGTACGCGATCGCATTACCGGAATTGTCTCGCGCGGCGGTGGCATTCTGGCGCGGTGGATGCTTTATCACCACAAGCAAAACCCGTTGTATACGCACTTTAGCGACATTATTGAAATCTTCAAAAAATACGACGTTTCCTTTAGCTTGGGTGATTCGTTACGTCCTGGGTGTACGCACGATGCTTCTGACGCAGCGCAACTTGCCGAACTCAAAACCTTAGGACAACTGACGCGTAAAGCATGGGAACATGACGTGCAAGTGATGGTTGAAGGTCCTGGTCACGTACCAATGGATCAAATCGAGTTTAACGTCAAAAAGCAAATGGAAGAGTGTTCTGAAGCACCCTTCTACGTTTTAGGACCATTAGTAACCGATATTGCGCCTGGTTACGACCATATCACCTCAGCGATCGGCGCAGCCATGGCAGGATGGTACGGCACCGCAATGTTGTGCTATGTCACGCCCAAAGAGCATCTTGGATTACCAAATGCTGAAGACGTGCGAAATGGGTTAATTGCCTACAAAATTGCCGCTCATGCTGCCGATATCGCCCGTCACCGCCCTGGTGCAAGAGATCGCGACGACGAACTATCGCGCGCGCGTTACAACTTTGATTGGAACCGTCAGTTTGAGTTAGCGCTCGATCCAGAACGCGCTAGGGAATACCACGACGAAACTTTACCCGCAGATATTTACAAAACTGCCGAATTCTGCTCGATGTGTGGTCCTAAGTTCTGCCCAATGCAAACTAAAGTTGATGCTGAGGCGTTGACTGAATTAGAAAAGTTCTTGGCGAAAGAAACTGTCAATCAAGGCTAACTGTAGCAGGGGTCAGGGTTTTTAGCGCAGAGGGTGCAGAGGAGTAAAGGTGCAGAGGAGAAATACTGCATATAAACTTCTCTTTCACTATTCACTAACCACTAGCCCCTCGCTCCCTCTAATCTAGTTCCTGAAAGCGCCTTTGAATATCCTTGATTGTCAACACTGATTGAAATTGCAATCCGACTGAGGCATAGAGTTCTGCACCCCCTTGCAGGCGATCGACAAGAGAAATTACTCGCTCAACGCTATAACCCGCAGCTTTAAGCCTTTCCGCGGCTTTTAATGCCGAGCCTCCTGTTGTCACCACATCTTCTAGTACGACAACATTCGCATTTTCTGGCAAATTTGGTCCTTCGATATAGGCTCTTGTACCGTGTCCTTTTGCTTCTTTGCGGACAATCAACGCGGGAATGGGACGATTTTCATATGCGGAAACAACGCTGACAGCTGTCACAATCGGATCGGCACCTAACGTTAAACCCGCGACAGCTTGAGTATCAGGTGGTAACAAAGAAACGACAATTCGCCCGATCGCTAACGCTCCTTGAGGGTGTAGCGTGACTTCCTTACCATTAATGTAATACGAACTGTGCTGCCCAGAAGAAAGCACAAAATCTCCTTCGCGATAAGCCAATCGACAGAATAGATCTAAAAGGTGCTGGCGAAGACTTGTCAGATCAGCAGTTATTGCCCAATTATCAGAAGCTGGCTGCGACGCAGTTTGATTAATCATCAGTGTGTCAACGGTGGTGGCTAAGCCAAAGTTAAGCTAAAAAGAGTTTAAATTCCAGCATAAATGAACTGCGTTAGAAAGTGAGGTTGAATTGATGCGTTTTGCGTACAAATGTTTGACTAGTTTAATTATTCTTACAGCTATCCCGACTGCGGCGATCGCCCAACCATCACCTATCGAGCCAATCAGAAGCGAAACAATACCAGAGGCATTTTACCGTGCTTTTTTTACAAACGCCCCTGATTTTTACCGCGATCGCTCTTTACTGCGACAACTCAACTCCTTATTTGGTATTAGTTCTTTCACGCGCAACTCTTATCCTGAAAACGAATACATACGCGATGCGCGGCTAGTTAATATTTTGTACCAAGATATACTCCAACAACAAGTCGGCAATACAACGCTGCGTACGCCCGATCTCCAAAATCCGTATAATACATCGGTGTTCTCAGAACCTCCCGCGCAAGCAACACCAACTACCGATACGACACCTGATGCAGAAGATGCCAACCAAAACGAGATCGATAGTCCACTTCCCGAAATACCTGCAGAAGATGCTCCCAGCGAAAATGGTTTAGAAAGTGGAGATTTCGAAGGTGAAACAGAATCTCCTGAGATTGTTCCTTTCGAGTAGATTCGATAACTCCTAAAATCGGCAGTGCAGGAGTTGAACCTGCCTAAGGCGAATTATGAGTTCGCTGCCTCAACCGCTCGGCCAACTGCCGGAATTTGTTAGATGACACAACTAGCTGCTCGCAACAACTTGTCTGTTTGTTCACAACATGTTGTTACAGCTGACATATTAACATATCATTTCTATACTATATTATTGCCTATTGACAATCAAACAATCCTAATAGGCACAGCAAACAATACGTTGAGCAGCAACTTGTCTCTCCAAATAACCAATGAAAATTAACTCTACTGTAGCGCTCAGTTTGCTCTTATTAGTCCTTATGGCGATCGCAGGTTATGTGAGTGCAGTATGGGGTTTCAGTATTGGTAGCGAAGCCCTCGAAAGCGTGACTCAGCCAGATACTCGTCCAGTAAATAAAGGTAAGATGGTTCAGAGAGCCTCACAACCGCAACGGGCAGTAGTGATGTTAAAAGAGGAAGATATCCTCACCAACGTGCGCGCTAGAATTGAAGGCAAAGGCAAAAACGCTAAACCTGAAAAGCCACAGTCACAGAAAACGAATACTCAATCGTCTCGGACAACACCAACAGCGCAGTTAGTGGCAGATACAAGCCAGCCAGGGTTTCCGATTGTCAAGCGCGATCGCGATGTAATATTAGAAGTTCTGTCAGCGCAATACGTAGGTGGAACTTTACAAATAAAAATGAACCTCAAAAACGAAGGCGATCGCACTGTGCGCTTCTTGTCGAGTTTTATGGATGTTACAGATAACCACGGGCGCGTATTAACAGTCAATGCTGAAGAGTTACCCGAAAAAGTAGCCCCCGATGGTAAACCGGTATCTGGCGTTTTAAGTATTCCTGCGACCGCGCTTGATGATGTGGAAAAACTCTCGCTGCGTTTAACTGACTATCCTCAGCAGCAACTTAAACTGCAAGTCTCTGAAATTCCTGTCAAAATTTAAGTGTTGTATTTTATAGGAGCAAGGCAGACAACAATGCCACGAGGCAGAATTTGAAATCAAACTGATGTCTCACTTATTGATGGTTGCCTGTTTTGTTCCACTTTTAGCTGGATCACCGTTGTTTATCTCAGACATTTGGCTGCGCCTGCTATCAGTATTGTTACTGATTGCAATTAATGCCTTTTTTGTGGCAGCAGAGTTTTCCATGGTGTCCGTGCGGCGATCGCGCATCCACCAATTGGTAGAAGCTGGAGACACGCCAGCGATCGCGCTGCAAGCACTCCAGCACAGTATCGATCGCTTGCTGTCTACAACTCAATTAGGAATTACGTTATCAAGTTTGGCACTCGGTTGGATTGGCGAGAGTACGATGGCTGTTCTCGTCGCTACAGGTCTAGCGCAGTTACCCGTGTCAGAGGCACTGCGAATGAGATTAGCGCACTCGCTGGCGATTCCCTTAGCTTTTCTCCTTGTTGCCTATCTCCAAATTGTCTTAGGAGAACTTTGCCCCAAGTCCGTCGCGCTGCTTTACTCTGAACGATTGGCAAGGTTGTTAGCACTGCCAGTAAAAGCGATCGCGCGTTTTTTTACTCCTTTTATTTGGGTTTTAAATCAATCAACGCGCTTACTGCTAAGGGTTGTAGGAATTCAATACACTGGACAAGCTTGGCTACCGCCAGTGACTTCCGAAGAGTTACAGTTAATTATCGCCACTGAGCGCGAATCAACAGGCTTAGAAGCCGAAGAACGCGAATTATTAAATAACATCTTTGAATTTGGCGACGTAACTGCTGAGGAAATTATGGTACCGCGCACCAGAATTGTGGCTCTATCCGAAGAAGCGACGCTGCAAACTTTACTCAAAGAAATGGCAACGACAGGGCATTCACGCTACCCAATTGTCGGTAAATCGCTAGACGATATTCGCGGTATTGTTCACTTTAAGGAACTAGCAAAACCACTGGTTTTAGGGAAATTATCGCTCGATACAAAAATTCAACCTTGGGTCCAACCCGCACGTTTTGTACCTGAATATACTCCGTTAAGCGAGTTATTGCCATTAATGCAGCAATCGCATTTACAAATGGTTATTGTAGTTAACGAATTTGGCGGTACGGTTGGCTTATTAACTATTCAAGATTTAATTGCTCAAATTGTTGGCAAGACTAGCGAACTTGCCAGCACAAATGAGTTACTCGTACAACATTTGGACGAGCAAACTTTTTTGGTTCAAGCACAAATGAACCTTGAAGATCTCAACGAATTGCTACAGTTAAACTTACCTCTAAGCGATGACTATCAAACATTAGGAGGATTTGTTCTTTACCAACTCCAAAAAGTTCCCGCGATCGGGGAAACCTTACACTATCAGAACTTAGAGTTCACCGTCGTTTCAGCCCAGGGACCGCGCCTACAACATATTCGCATTCATCGTTCTCAGGCAATACATAGTAATGAACAGCAACATTGATCTTTATAGAATCTTACCGATAAGACAGCATAACAGTACAAGTAAGCAGCGGTATGTAACCTTTAACTATTCGCTGTATAAATCTTCCCACAATTATTCGCATGAAACTTTTAAAATTGTCTTTCAACTGTTACGTGCTATGAAGTTGCGATCGCTGAAGACATTACAAAGGCAGATTAAAAATATCGTGGCTATACATCAACAAGGTAATCCATGATACCAAAGGGTAACAGAGTCGAGTTCTGACCCTACCCATTTGTATGCTCAATACAGTCGCGCTGTCCAAACTGCAATTGCGTTTATAGCTGAGGCTATCTATGTTTGATTTGCTGAATAAATTTAGTTGGTCAGCAGGAATCTTGAGTCATAAAGAGATGAAAAATCAAAAATCTTAGACTACAATAAATTGCCAGGAAGCTATTAGTAGAAATATCTTAAAATGCGATCGCTTCTCTTTCTTATCTTAAGCGCGAGTACTTTGCTGGTTTCATTGTTGTCGTCCATCGTACAAGCAGTACCACAGCCCTCAACCGAGCCATTGGAACTAAGCTTATTAGAGCCAGACGCAGCACTAAACAACAGATATGTAATTACAGCAAACACAATTTCTCAAAGCGACTTGACTGTTCCTAGTTTATGGTGGGCAAGAGAACAGTTTGCACGCGAACTTTTAGATAATTGGATCGCATATCCGCCAGATGGTATCAATGCTGGACGTATTGACCTCATTGTTAACCGACGTCTTTGGAATACGCTCGACTACCTGCAACGCTACGAATTTGTCAATCGCTTTGGTACGGTAGCAAGAGATTTCGGATATAATCTGCGTGTATTTAACTATCAACAAGAACTTTTAGCAACCTACACGTGCGACTTCACAGCAAATCTGCAATGTCAAATCGCTCATCTCAATACTACAGGAAGACCTGGATTGCGGCGACTTGGTGAAGGTCACAACAGTGAGTCTATGCAGCTAATTGATATGCAATAAATTTGAGCTACATAGAGCATGTAGGGAAAAATTATCTAAGAAAGTATTACAAAATATAAGCAATAGTTTGCTAAATACCTGAATGGAAACTTCATTATTAGAAGCTTCCAAATTTGCAGGCAACTAACGTCTTGTTCAGTCAAGTAGCATTTTTCCTACGCTCTAATTGTTTGCCACAATGCCTCATACTGCTGTTGTGCAGTTGCCGAAAGTGGTAGCAAAAACTCACTACGTTGCAATTGGGCATTTGTAAATTCAATTCGTGTCAGATTTTGTCTACTTCCTGGTGGGAGTTCTACTGGAATAGGGGAAGTTCCATGACTGCGTAACGAGATTTGCTGTGCGATTTGTGGCTGCCAACAAAAATCGATCCATTGCGAGGCTAAATGAGGTAATGCTGCATTGGTTGGATTCACCCACACATCTGCCCAAAGAGCTGTTCCTGATTGCGGAACAACAACGGCAATTTCTCGATAGCGCCGCATGATTGGTAGCACGTCAGTTGACCATCCTACAGCCACCCAAGTATCGCCAATAATTAAAGGCTCGATATAGCGATTAGAACTATAGAGTCGCACTTGTTGATGTAAAGCCCGTAGTTCTTCCTCTAAGTTTGGGATTTGCTCGAGATTTTGGGCATTATAAGATTGACCCAAACGCTTTAAAGTTAAGCCAATGACTTCCCGCGATTGATCGACAATGGAAATACGCGATCGCAGTTCAGGACGCCATAAATCACTCCAATCGTTTGGTGTCCAGTTTAAAGAATGAAATCTGTCTCGGTTATAAAGTATAACTGTACTACCCCAGCGATAAGGCGCTGCCCAGATTTGTCCTTGGGGATCGGGTTCTCCTTGATTGTTGCGTCTAACAAGCTCTTGCCAGCGACTAGGTAACGCATTCCAATTTTGGAGTTGAGTGATGTTGAGCGGTTGAATTAATTGCTGTTGAATCGCTGTCGATAGCCAATAATCTCCTAAAGTAATCAACGCAGACGGGTTCTGGGGTCTCGCGCGGCGGCGAAAAGGTAGAGGAGACGATTGCGGTTGCTGTGTCGTATTGGCTTGCTGATGCCAAGTTTGTAGTTGTTCAAATAATTCTTGTAGTTGGGCAACAGGCGTAAACCTTGCTTGCGAGCTTTGTACTTGCTGGCGAAAGCGATCGACAACAATTGCTGGTATCGAACCACGTAGAAACTCGATTTCAAACAAGTTTCCTGTCTGTGGATGACACCCTGATAAGAGTTGTGACAGTGCTAGAGTTCCTGCCCCGAGTAAAAAAATCCGTCGCTCCATGATAATTCAACATTAAATTGTTACGCGCTTCGCTGCTCCACACCAAACCCTATCAAATCAATTATCGTCGGTATTTCATCAGTATTGACGGGTCTTTGGTATGTCACAATTGTCCGCAGCCGTAAGTTTGGTGCTATCATACGCATTTGATCGACTGCGACTGAGCGTCGGTAGTAAGTTGTCATTTCTAACGTTTGGCGTGTGGGTTGATATGTAAACCGCCCTACTGCGGTTCCCGTCTCGGAATAGCCCTCATCGCGCAAATAAAAACCTTGAATCACCTCTCCTTCTGGTTCGGTTGCCACTTGTGCGGCTACAGGAGGTGGTAATTTGACAACTGTACTTTCTTCAGAAATATACATATCTGGCACAAATAAAGCTTGCAAGCTCATTGATACTGTTTCACCTGTTTCCGAGCGAGTATTAAACGAAATTGCAAAGCCTGGCAGAGCTTCTTGTTGTACAGTCGCTAGCTGTACTTCTACTTTTACCCCTGCTTGAGCTGATAAAGTTAATATTCGTTGTTTATCTGCTAGTGTAATTGGTTCGACTTGATACTCAGTATAAGAGCGTTCGATACTACCCTGCGGCATCGAATGATAGATACGTTCTGTTGTCCATTTACCGCTACAAGCTGTAAAAAAATCTAAAAAACTAAGCATTATTTCCTATGTGAAACGTTGCCTATCTATTTTCGCTTAAGAGCCTGTAGATAGAGAGTTTTCGATCTAAAAATTGCTGTATTGATTTTTATCAATGATATATTTCTTTTTTCGTTGCTAACCTAATCTAATGAGTATTATTACTAGATAATTATCGCCTTTACGGCGATCGCATCTCGAAATTTGATTTATCTAGTTGCTAGTTAACATTTTTGTTAAAGACACAAAAACTGGCATTTATAACGATTTTCCTGGTCATATCAGCTAAATATTTAATCAATCTACACAAATCAAGATATTGCTACTCACTACTATCATTTACTTCTGTTGAGAAGCAAAAAATAATGTATCGCTTTAAAAGTAAGATTATCAAAAGTTAAATGTTTCATAAGTAGAGTTAACTTTGCTATTTTCTTGCCTAGCATAGATAGAGATAACCCTTCGGGCAATGAGGCAAGAAAGTCTATGGAACCGCTACAAAAGCAAGTCATCACATTAAGTCACAAAGTTGATACGTTATATCAAGCCATCGAGCAACTCAACGGCAGAGTTTCTGAAGCATTAACAGAGTGCCGCTTAGCGTCTGCACAAGAGGCTCAGTACTCGATACAAAATACAGCAGGACGTTATTCGACTCAAGGATACAAAGCTACTAAAACTATGGGACATAAAGACGTTATAGAAGATAGCAGCAGTATCGAGAACCAGCGTCAAAGTGGCGAGAAGGAACTTGCACCAGAAATCCAAATTCAGCGGTTAACAGCACAGCTAACGGCTGCCTATAATCGAATCGCCGCGTTGGAAGAACAACTGCTAGCACAAAGAATTCACTAGCAAGTTACGCAATGGTAATGGGTAATTGCGAATAGGTAATAGAAGTTAAACCTAAACGCCGATGACCCTTGACCAGTAAACAAAATCTTGACACTTCTTAGCACTATTAGTGCTAGATACTAGAAGCCAACAGCTTTTGAATAACGCTCTAGTAAACCTTCGATTGTCTGTAAGAGTTGAGCTTGGTGCCAATTTTGCATCAAACAAGCAGCAATACAGCAACCGCCAGCAGCTACACCTTCTTTGACATAACCCTGTTCGTAAACTTGTAGTTGAGGGTATCGAGAATTCTTAAAGCTTAATTTTGTACCGAGTAGCACTCCCCCGATCAGTTGTGCTAATTCAACAGTATTACCCGTAGGATCTTCTGCAACCCAACGAGTCGTTCCGACGACAACTGCTTCTGGTTGCCATGCGATTTCAAAAGCTTTGCCTAAGGCGTGCATCAAAGCATAGACAGCAAGCATTTGCGTACCACCAGCAAGAAGGACGCCTTGAGAACGACTCAGAGCGATCGCCATTCCCGCGACCGCAATTTGCATCGGATCGCCCACTGCAGCGATCAATACCAAAGGATCTTGCAGCGGTATTTTGTCCCAAAGATGCGCGCGCTGTAACCCTAATTTCACCAGTGTCCATTTTTGTGCGTGATTGCAAACGGGGTGACTACTATTCACTTTGCCTGCAGCGGCAATTCCTAAGCCTGTCAAAACTGCGAGTGCAGTTGTTGTACCGCCGACGACGCACTCGCCCAAAATCACATAATCCTGCGGCTGACGCGCTAGTTGTTCGCCCCAGAGGATACCTTGCTCCCACAGATGTTTCACGGTTGCCAATTTCATGGCACAGCCACGACTTAAACATTGCGCAGCTGCACCACCTAAATCAATTGTCGGGACGCTAGGGAGTTGAGGTAATCCAGCATTAAAAAGATAAATTGGTAAACCTAGTGCTTCGACAATTGCCCGCGAAATAAAAACTGGCGAAGCACCTGCTGCGAGTGGCGGTAAAGGGTATTGCGGTCGCGGCTGCGGACCATTATAGAGAAATTCGGCATCGGCGATCGCGGTATATCTTCGCGCGTGTGGCGTACTTCCTGCTGCGGAAATTCCAGGAATTAACCCTGTTTCCGTAAACCCTAAAACGCAAACTAACGCCGCCGAAGCACCGCGATAGCGTTGCAGCCATTCGTTGCCTTGTTTCTCTTGGGTGTAAACCTGAATCATGAGTAGCAGTTAGCCAGCAGCTCAAGCATCTTCTTCATAATCCATTAAAACTTGCACCCAGTGGGGCGGACGCGGAATCGAATTACCTAAGCGATCGAGGAGGAACCAAGATGCTAAGTGGACGACAAATAAATACACAATATTTTGCACAAAAACAAGCGCGATCGCGGCTGCTTCAATTAATAAAACACTTGGCTGTGCTAGCAATCCGAGTCGCAAAAAAGCCCATTCCGTGAATCTTGTTACTTGAGTGATTGTATAAACCCACAGATCTTCACCCGACAAAACGGATAATACCCAAAACCGAAAGAAAAAGCCGATGGTACCCAAAAGCGCACCTAAACTAATCGAAACGATCCAAGGTGCGCGACGATGCCATACCGCACCGAGCAATACACCCATCAGTGCAAACGGCATAATATACAAAATACCGCGTGTTGGTCCTAAAAGTACTGATAGCAGCAATCCAGAAACAGTAGTTGCCATCCAAGCCGCCCTAGCACCCCAACGCAGGTAAACTAATGCGATCGGTACCGGAAAGAAAATTCGCAACAACGGTCCTAGCGATAGATAGTAATTGATAAACCAAATTAAGCTTGCAGTACTCGCTAGAAACGCAGTTTCCACCATCTTTAACGGCGCAGCACTCTTGCTTTTTACGGCTAAAGGATGACTCACAGGTGTTTCTATATGTTTTGACGGGTATTCCTCGTTACGGCTGACGGAATCACTCATGTAATTTTTTATGTAACAATAACTTTATCTTTATTAAGAATGGAAACTCAAGGCTTTAGCTTATCTGACGCCTACATTATTAGTCGTTCTAGCGCTTTGAAATCGGGGATAGAAAGTACTTGTTGTTGGCGCAGGATCAAGCCTTTTTTCTCTAATTTTGTCAAGACTCTTGTCACTGTTTCGCGGGCTAAGCCACTCAAGCTGCTCAATTCTCGATGCGGTAAGTTGGGAATTTGGATTCCGGCTTCATCTTGTATTCCTTGTCCTTCTGCTAAAAATAGCAGCGTGTCTGCGACGCGCGATACACTATCAGATTCGCGTAGCCGCAGACGGCGATTGACTTGACGTAAGCGCCGTGCCATAAGTTGCGATAATCGAATTCCTGCTAAAGGTTCGGTTTGAACTAAGGTAATAAAATCTTGCGCGGGCATACTGCCAATTGTCGTAGGAGTGAGTGTAATTGCATCCGTCGAGCGGGGCACTTCATCTAACGCTGCCATTTCACCGAAAATTTCTGCTTTGCCCAAAATATTAAGCGTGACTTCTTTGCCGTCGAGATTGTAGGTACGAATTTTGACCCAACCTTCAAGAATAAAATAGACTGAATTTCCCCAATCATTTTCCAAAAGAATCACTTGATTGGCTGGATGCGTCCGCGTGACAAGATGCGCGATCGCTTTTTCCACAGCTGGTGCTGGCAATCCTTGAAAAAAAGGTGCCAAGTAGATTGATGGATTGACAGATGTAGGAGCATTGTGTTGATCATCCATAGATTGCATCTTACGGGCGTCTTGCTGTGGATTTGCGTTTTGATGAAAGATCTGAAAATCAAAGTTTGAGTTGCGTAACGGCGATGCGTCCTGAAAAGCAAACATCAACATCAGTGCCTGGAGTGCGATCGCGCAGGGCATACTCGCCTGCATAAAACAAATGATCTCCCTCCACACGATATTTTAATGGTAATGGTTGCGTACACGGTTCACAAAACACGACCTCTGGATCGGGGTCTCCTGGCTCTAAGTGTGGTAAGTTGACATTCCAAAACGTTCCTGACGCCAATGGGCGTTGCAGAAGATCCGCCAGCACATTTGCTGTCCAGCGCGCGGCAACATCCCAATCAACATTTCTTTTGCCTTTACGATAATGCGAAATCGCAATGCCTGGAACTCGGTGAAATGCCGCTTCTCTCACTGCTGCTACTGTTCCTGAAATATAAGTATCTGCCCCCATGTTACCCCCTGCATTTATGCCTGATAAGACAAGCTTGACATCGTCAAAAAGATGCGATATTGCTACGCGAACACAATCAGCAGGAGTGCCCGCGATCGCATATTCGGCTTGCGAGCGTTTCTCAATATGAATTGGCTGCGTTGTTGTCACTTGATGAGCGCAACCAGAGAGATGCGCTTTCGGTGCAACAATGACACCCTGACCATTCACCGCTTTGAGCAAAGCGCGAATTCCAGGAGCATCAACACCGTCGTCGTTTGTCAGAACTAAAGTCATATTTAAGAGAGGACAGAGTCAGGGAAAAGTTTAGTTTTTTAGGGTTGCGATTGAATATTAACTTTTTGTTGAGCAGGTGCATTGGTAGTATCTCAACGATTTTTGATGATTAATGCAAGATCTGAGCAATCAAATTTCTATTCTCCAAGATCCAACCTTTGACCTCTGACCCCTTTCCTTGCGGTAGTATTTTGGGATAAAAGCATTTAGTAGTTGGTGAATAGCTTAAATAAAACATATAAACTCGCTCAGGGAGAACTACCTGCGTTTAAATTTAGTTTATGTCAGCCTTCGTTTAAGCTAAAGGCTAACAGCTAATTGCTTTTTTGATTCGTCGTCTATCGGTTTAGTTCCGATGAAACTCCTCAATTCATTTTTTAATCGAATAAAATATTTACCGCGTTTGGTAGTACTACTCGTATTGATGTTGCTCGCATCGACGCTATGGATAGCGCCAGTAAAAGCCACTGGTGTCTATCAAATGCCACAAGTTAGCGCAGGCGATCGCACTTGGGTAATTGACCAAGCCGAAGTGATCAGCCGTATTAATGAAGGCAAAATTGGTAGCGCTTTGGAAAACTTAGCAAAAAACACAGGCAACGAAGTTCGATTTGTCACTATTCGCCGTTTAGACTATGGGGAAACCATCGATAGCTTTACACAAAAGTTATTCACCAAATGGTTCCCAACTCCAGAAACGCAAGCAAATCAAACCTTACTGGTGATTGATACGCTCACTAACAACACAGCCATCCGTACTGGTGACAAAGTTAAGACTTTGTTATCAAATGATACGGCTCAAAGTGTGGTGACAGAAACCGTGCCAGCACCGCTGCGCGAAGGTGAAAAATATAACCAAGCCCTCTTAGATGCAAGCGATCGCCTAGTTGCTGTTTTGTCTGGCAAAGAAGATCCAGGTCCCCCCCAAGTTGCTCAAACAGTAAGTGTTGCAGGAACATTCAAAGCTAAAGACGAAACCGATACAGGTAATGCAACAATCTGGGTTGTTGGTTTATTAATTGCTGCAACAGTTATTCCTATGGCAACTTACTACTTATATGTCCGGTAGTTAGCAATGAGCGCGGGCTAATCCTGAATATATTCTTGCCCAGATACTAAAGCATTCTCAGCCCGCACAAACTCGCGACCAAGATAAGCCGCATGGTCTAACCGAGTCACTGGACAAGGCTGAGTTTGCTCTAAAATTTTGACACAAAGCTCTTTTGCGGTTCTACCAGAGTAAACTGTCGTGTGAGTTCGTTCGACTTTACCGCGTGCGGGAATCACTTTTCCTGTTTCTGGGTCAACCGCTAAACCGCGATCGTCGATAACGTTCGTAAAATGTTTAGCACAAATTAATTGAGCTTCGCGGTCAAGATAAATAATAAAGTATCCTGATGGGTCAAGGTCAATGTGACGCTGCGAAAGTTTGTTGTCGATTGCTGCTAAAGATTCAATCGTTTGATTCATCGTTTGTTAACTGCTTTACCAATTTTTTACCCTATAACCAGTGTAATTCTTCTCTCTTTTTCTGTTACGACTGACGCAGTCTTAGCGTTTTCATCAGAAATATTCATCACAGCTTGGTAAGGGGTTTGTACGCGAGACAAGTTAGAGTTGGCGATCGCTTAGTGATTGCTTCAATTCCTCTACAAACGCCGCGTGTACTGATGAGTGCAATCCCTCCTGCACCACCGCCAGCACTCTTGCCATATCGCTAGCCAGCAACGATTCAACCGCCAACCATAGTCCTGGAAATACCTTACTTTGAATGATGCCAGTTGCATCTGGTTGCTGTAAGATATACTCTCCATCCTGTAGCACGAACCAATCTATTTTTTGGTCTAGCACTTGCCAAACAATATATTCTTGAACGCCATTGCGGCGATAAACAGTTTTCTTATCATATAAATCATAAGCTGCACTACTAGCAGCAACTTCGGCAATGAGTTCGGGTGCGCCTTCGATATAGCCATCGTTGCTTAAGCGCGATTGCCCCCCTGCGGCTGCGTCAATCAAAAGCACAGCATCAGGTTGAGGTTCATTATCTAAATCAAGCCGCACTGTGGGATTATCCCCCATCATTACCCCAGGGGTAAAAGCTTCATAAATTCCTAGCCAGGTGATGAGGTGCCCGTGAGGTCTAGCATGAGGTTCAAATCTTAGCGGCGATGGCAAGTAAACAACTCCTTCAATCAGTTCAGCTTTTTTCAAGTGTGGCATGGCATGATAGCGCCGCTCAAATTCGTACCGAGTGAGGCGATCGCCACTTTCAAGCGGTGGCAGGTTCTGTGTAGAACTTGATTGAAGGTAGGATAATTTTTTTACCATCATCACATCCTCAGCACTGCTGGATACCGTTTACTGTAGCAAATTTCAGTTTGAGAGCTACCGCGTTTTCTATCGTTAAGTATTGCAATAAATCACAATTCTCCAGTTTTTTATGAGATCCTCCACACCAGGCTCTAGATACCGTAAAAACACTTTAATAGCAGTAAAAAATTAAATACATACTATTGTATAAACCAAATTTTGCAGCCATTAAGGTTTCAATCAAGTTTCCACTCATGCATCAACTACAAAACGTAGCGTTATTCGTTGGGGTAGCAGCTACAGTTACTATGACTGCTTTTGAACATTCAAACACCATGCAATTAGTGAAATACTCTTCATCAGGGAGAACCAATATTGAAATTATGGATTGGTTGCATCTTGGAGTGCCTGCTTCACGTCATCGGGAATGAATACAGAGTACATTCCGCGCAGATCGCCCACATCAAAGTTGTAGGCTAAATCTTGAGGATAGTTGTCTTTGACAAACTGAGGACGACTCTCTTTCAATCCATGACAGGCTAAACAGCTTGCTTCCACATCAATGCGGCGGTAATAGCGAGTTCCCAGTTGCCCATCTATCGTTTCTCGATCCCAAAATCCAACGAGATCGGGTTCGCGTTCAAATTTTGCTAATGCAATCTGAGCGTGTAAGTTATCAGGAGCATGGGCGGGGTTGCGATATTTCTTTGCAATCTGCTTTACCTGCCAACCATTCTCATGACTTAGTTGCATCGCCCGCATTCCCACCGGACGACAGACTTCCTTCATGGTTTGCATCGTTGGTTCTTCTATACGCCCTTCCAGAGAAGCGGCTAACCCAGAGCGCATTGCATCCAGATTTTCAATTTCCTGAACCGCGCGGGATAATTCACTCGGATTCGGAATATTGGGAGCGGCTAGCGCCATTGCAGGTTTCCAACTGAACAGCAACACACTGAAACTGAGCGTAAGAACCAGCTTGAGAATATGGCTAATCGCACGCTGATGAAAGTTTTGTATCACTTCCTGAATCGGCTTTAACATGAGGTTCTCCTGATTCATTGCAAGCAGTTTTTGTACAACGCCAACAGCTGAGAATTTGCGGATCGATCGCGCGATAGTAGTGGTAGTAGCTCCTTTGCTCGCAGGCGATCGCCCCAATTTCGCGCAGTACTCGCAAGTGTTTGGAAACATTGGACTGTTTGTAGCCTGTGCGATCGCAAATGTCTTGGACGCTCAATTCTTGTTCTCCCAGCACTGCCAGAATGCGCAGACGAGTCGGATCAGACATCACCCGAAACCGATCCGCCATTTGTTCCAGTCGTTTTAGGTTCTTTGTCCAATCCATTGGAGTTTCCTCAATAAGGGATTTCATGCAGGCGATCGCTTGACGATGAGACAGAAGTCGGCTCTACCAGTGACAACCCAACGCCTCTCAGGGCAAGCCGCTCAAACCAGGGAACAGCCGCACCCAAGCGCATCTTGGTAAGAAAATATTGCTCAAACGCGGTTTTTGCCCACCCTACCCAAGCTCCTTGCAGCGCGATCGCCCGTCGCCGCTTGCCTGTTGCCGGATCGGGCAGCACTGGCTCACTCAGATTGTAGAGAGATTCATTGAATACCGAGGTGAGGACAACCCAGCTTTTTAATTTATTATATAGCTATACGGTAGTATAAAATTACCGTCAAACACTAACTTGATAAATAAATTAATACAACAAATTACATCATTACTTAAACATCAGTTTCAGGCAGGAACTGTGCACATTCCTGCCTGCAAACGTTTAACTCAAAGACAGTTAACCTAAAGCTGCTTCTTGCAAAAATACCAATCTACGCAGTCATACCCCTCAGACAAACGGGCGGTTGCTGCCTCAACGGTCTTGGGAGGGGGTACAATCACTGCCTCACCTGGTTGCCAACCTTCCGGCGTTGCAACTCCATTGCGATCGCTGGTTTGCAGTGCTTTCACCAGTCTGAGAAACTCAGGAATGGAGCGACCGTTGGTCATGGGATAGTACACCATTGCTCGCAAAATTCCCTTGTCATCAATGATGAAGGTTGCCCGAACCGCAGAGGTATCACTTGCTCCAGGCTGAATCATACCGTAGGCGTGAGCTACCTTCATCGACAGGTCTTCGATGATTGGAAAAGGAATCGACACTCCAAATTTTGCCTGAATATTTTGCACCCATGCCAGATGGGCATAGTTGCTATCGATCGACAAACCAATCAATTCACAGTTTAATGCCTTGAACTCCTCATAGTGCTTAGCAAATGCAATAAATTCTGTGGTGCAAACGGGCGTGAAGTCAGCAGGATGGGAAAACAGGATTAGCCATTTCCCCTCATAGTCAGATAGCTTTTTTACTCCATGCGTAGTGTTTGCCTCAAAGGCAGGCGCAGGTTCGTTAAGCCGAGGCATCGCCATTGGAGTCAACGTCGAAGCGGTTTCCATCGTCTGCATACAATATCTCCCAATTTAAATTTGTCATCTTTACTTCAAGTCAAAGCCAAGTATGACAGGCAGAAAATTTTTGTAAGTCAAAAGCATAACGAGTTTGACTTAACATCATTATATAGTAATACTACTAAATGATCAATTAACCTAAAAATGCTTAAAGTAGAGGTAGTTTTTAACCAAGTGCTGTTAAATCACTAAGCATTTATTAGTCTTCTATAGAACAAGCATGCTTATGAAGGGTTTATTTCTGCAAAATTGGCATAAAAAATTATTTGCCTGGGGCATGGCAAAAGCTAACAATGCTGACGATCGGGCAATCAAGCTACACGACTGTCAGGACTATGAGACAATGGCAGACTTGAAGCGATCGCTCCTTAGCCATCTGCAAGGCAACGTTTTAGAAATTGGACCCGGTGCAGGGGCAAATCTCTCCTATTACTCACCAGCTATTCACTGGATTGGGGTAGAACCTAACCCCTATATGCACCCTTACATTCATCAAGAAGCAGACCGTCATGGGCTTACAGCGATCGAGTTATACGGAGGACGGGCTGAGACATTACCCGTTGCAGACAACAGCATTGATACGGTAGTCAGCACCTATGTTCTTTGCTCGGTAACTGACATTGACGCAGCCTTGAAGGACATTCAACGAGTGCTGAAACCTGGTGGAACCTTTGTCTTCATTGAACACGTTGCAGCTCCAGAAAATACTTGCAAGCGCACCGTTCAAGATGGCGTCACTCCTGTCTGGAAAACCGTATTTGACCACTGTCACCCAAACCGAGAAACCTGGTTGTATCTTGAGAACGCTGGATTTGAATCAATTCATTATCAATCGTTTCGCCTATCTATTCCTGTTGTCAGTCCGCACATTGCTGGAATTGCAACGCAAAAATCAGATAAGACTGAGATAAGGCTGGAAAGCTGCTAAACCTTCTAAACGCATCTGAAGATATCTCCAAGTAGCAGCTTTTGTAATCTCCTTAATCAATTTGGAGATTTATTGGGAGATTTCAGCTATGGAAACAAATGTTGGTTTGCTCGATCGCCTGATCCGTTTGGTTGTGGCTTCTGTGTTGTTTTATCTAGGATTTCTCTACAGTGGCACTGCTTTGGGAATTGGGCTAGTGGTCGTAGGCAGTGTGTCTCTTGTTACAGCAATGGTTGGCTTCTGCGGTCTTTATCGCTTTCTCGGAATTCGCACAAACCAGCCTAACCAACAACTTTAGTCTTACCCATTGATTCACATCTTCAGGACACGCAGATAACAGGGTAGAAGCCTTAGCTGCTGATCCCCGTTCATAATGTTCTTGCCACTGCACAGTCCAAGAGCAAAATAAATGTTGAAATTTAGTAAGGAGGTTTCCGATGGACAACACTTTTCCTTTCGAAGAATCATCCTTATCACGGCGACAACTGCTTAACTTTCTCACTGGAGCAACGGTAGCCGTAACCGTAGGTTCTGCACTCTATCCGGTTGGTCAGTTCTTTGTTCCACCCAAAGAAGACACTGGGGTAGATGGTGGCATCATTGCTAAAGATATTTTGGGGAATCCTATTCCTGCGAGCCAGATTCTGGCAGAACCTCCTGGGACTCGTGCGCTGGTAGCAGGGTTAGCGGGTGAACCGACATATCTTGTTGTTAAAGATGACCAAACACTCGATCCTATAGGGCTTGTGAATGATTGTACTCACTTGGGTTGCACCTTTCCCTGGAACCCAGTCGATCAGCAGTTTCAATGCCCTTGTCACGGTTCCCTCTATGCGCCGGATGGAAGGGTGATTCGCGGTCCAGCACCCCTACCCCTCAAGATTGTTCATGTTACAGTGCTGGACAACAGCAATATTTTGCTCTCCCCCTGGACGGAAACCGATCCCCGCATTGGCAAAAAGCTTTGGTGGGTTTAATCATAAACGAGGTGTTCAATGTCCAAACTGACTCATTCCAAACTTGCTCGTTCTGAGCCAATTGTAATTGACCTGTCTCCCACAGAATTTACTCAGTTGCCGAATCCACCATTACTCATCGATGTTCGCAGTTTCTTGGAGTACTTCACGGGTCATGCACCCAATGCCCGTAATTTAAGCTTGCCACGAATTTTAATGGGCTTGAGCCTAACGCAGTGGTTTTTGCCCCAGTGGTTTCGAGAACTCTCGAAAGAGCAACCCATAGCCACGATCTGCTTAACAGCACATCGTAGCCCGATCGCAGCAAAAAAGCTTGCAGATGCAGGATTCACGACAGTCTATAACATTACAGGGGGCATGATCGAATGGCAACGATCGGGTCTGAAGACAACAAAAGTGAGAGTTCAAGCGAATTAACCCGTTCCGCATGGAGAATTCTTGAATCCTAGAAGTTGCACGACGGCACTCATTCCATTGTGTAAAGTCCCTTCCCGAATGAAGCGAACTTTTTCCTGCGCGATCGCCCACTCCAATCCGCTCAATTCAGTTTGTAGCTCAATCAAGTTCATCATTAACTCAGCAGTTGGTGGGCCACCGGTCTTATATTGCAACTGTTGAGGCGTGTAGGCTTCTAAAACGAAGGCTCCGCCAGTTGCTAACCCTGCTACAGCAGCGCGGTGCAGCGGAACCCGCACTTCTGGTGGCACATGAGCAAAGATAGAGACAATTCCTTGCCATTGGTTGGGCTGAATCTTAAACTCACTCAAATCAGCACAACAGGTCTTGATGCTAACACCTCGCGCAGCTGCTAATCGGCGCGCTTTCTGCAAGCCAACACTAGAGAAGTCAACTGCTGTTACCGCATAGCCTTTCTCTGCCAGGAAGACTGCGTTTCGTCCTTCCCCCTCTGCTAAACAAAGAATGCGCCCTGGCGGAATGCGATCGACAACGCTGATCAAGAAGTCATTAGCAGTCGTGCCATAGACATAATCCTCTGCCTTGTAGCGTGTGTCCCACTGGTTCACGACTAATACCAATTCCTTAAAGACCGGCTACAGATAATGCCTCAAGGATGGAGGCTCTACCGACAATTGAACGAATCACTGCTTGGGTCATTTGTTGCAATCGCTCTCGTACCAACAAACGCAACTCATCCA
>NZ_MVDI01000018.1 GCF_002939305.1 Chroococcidiopsis sp. TS-821
ATGCCGAAAAAGCCACACAGTATTGTTGCAAGGATACACGCTTCTAGCACGGGATTCGCTGGTTGGGTAAAGGTTGGTCGTAATTGTTCAGACAAGCGGCAAAAATTAGAAGTAAGAAGCTAGGAGAGTCGCCATCAATGAATTGAGATGATTTCAACTATCATCTGCGCTCGGCAGTTTATTTCTATGATGGGTGCTCGTAAACTGTTATATCTATGCCGTACTTAATAATTAAATCCTAACACCACTTTTGGCTCGTATAAATATCGCTTTGAACAAAGCAGGCTCCGCAAAATCTTTTAAATGATTGCAGCATAGACCTTGCTCCTCCTAATAGCGCGTCATCAATTCCCCATTGAGAGCTGCACGAAACGCGATCGCACTCTTAGCTCAAACTGCACCTCGCTCCTTCCTCTGGGTTATTGCCTTTGTTGCTCGCCAAAGTTTCATGGCGTGCCTTAATTAATCGCAATGATTAATTAAATATAAAATTGCCAGTATTTTGATAATACTTGATTCTGCCGCTGCTGACGAGTCTTCATGCCATAAAATTCTAATATAGTTATGATAGAATTTGCTGCCGAATATGCAATTGCGCTTTTAATTCAGCTTTTGAAAAGTTACCGAAAGATTATTGGCTGGCATTGCTACAGTTTTGATCAGTGCGAGACTTTCTTTTTTAGCAACGGCAACGATATCTTCTAAATTACGCACGCCCCACGCAGGATTTTGCGCGCGCAAACTATCATCAAATACGGCGTTACTCGCCGATGTATGTTGACCGCGTTGTTTAAATGGTCCATATAGATACAAAATCCCGCCAGGAGGAAGAATCCGCTTCGCCCCTGCAAGTAATCCCAAACAAGCCGCCCAAGGAGCGATGTGAATCATGTTAATGTTAACGATCGCCACAATGTCTAACGATTGTTGTTCGACTGTCCATACCGAATCGCACGCATCAAGTGCGATCGCCGGATAGAGGTTTTCTGTAGGAGCGTACTCGCGCCATGCCATAATACTCGCACGTGCGGCTGGGTTTGGGTCAGACGGTAACCACTTACGCGGATAAATGCGCGGTGCAAAAAAGATGGCGTGTTCTCCGGTTCCACTGGCAACTTCTAACACTGTACCTGTTGGTGGCAAAACTTCGAGGAGAACTTCTAAAATTGGTTCGCGATTGCGAAGAGTTGCGGGGGCGTATTGTCGAGCATCAAAATTATTCATTGAATTTGGCAGCGCCCTTGTGTTTTGCATTCTGCTTGCTTTTGGCGATCGGCAATAATTGTTGCTAAGTCTGGTCGCCCCGTTAACCGTAACCGCCAATCAGCCCAGATGCCATATAGCATATCAGCCACAGCACCAATAACGGGTAGCTTGGTAATTGCGTAAATCCATCCCATTCCTAAAGTTTCATAAACACGGCGAAAAACTTCGACATTTTTGATGACTGTACCGTCAGGAAGTACTGCATGAATTCGTCCCATTGCGGTTTCAAAGTCTACGCCACCATGTGCTTTGGGGTTATAGTTCTCATCTGCAATATCAACAAATGCGACGAGTCCGCGACCAGCATCGCGTTTTCTCAAAAAGTTGACTTCGCGCAAACATAACGGACACTCGCCATCGTACAAAAGCTTTATCTTCCAGGACGTTGCCTTTGAGACTTGTTGTGCTGTAGATTCGCGTGACTGGATATTTGATGCAGACATGAACTCAATCTCAAGTATTTTCAAGCCAATACTCTTATTTTAAGAAAAATGAAGAAAAATTAACTTAATTAACTCTAGCGTCTGCTATGTAAATATACCTGTTTGTCTTGAACTTCGAAGTAAAACTCTAGAAATGATGCGCTAGAGTAGGGATTGCCTTGCAGCAACTGGTGCAATGGAAGTAGTGAGGGTGTCTACAGTTAAATGTAAATGATTCAAGTCTTGTGTGCGGCGCTGTTATGGGGTTTTGCTGGGGCGTTAGCTGGGCGCTTAATGGGAGGAACGTTAGAACCTGCAATTCTTGTACCATTACGCTTTTTTGGTAGTTTTTTAGTACTTTTACCGTTTATCTGGCGCTTCCCGCCACAAAGTAAAGAGTTTCCCCGCCTTTTTGCTATCGGATTAGCACTGACACTGACTCAAGTGAGCTACTATTTAGCGATTCATTTATCGAGTGTGGCAACGGGACTATTTTTGCAGTACATGGCTCCAGTGTTACTCACTTTATATGCTTTGGTGCGTGGCGAAAGTTTATCTCGACCAAAATTATTTGGTTTAGGATTTGCAGTCGTCGGCGCATATTTTTTAGTCGTAGGTCCGCAAGGACTTGCAGGAGGCTTAGGAATAGCTTATGGTGTAGCTTCGGCTTTTTTATTTGCTACTTTTTCCTATCTCGGAATGGGAATGCGCGCGCACCCGTTAACTGTGTTAGCGATCGGGATGGGAGTTGGTAGTATTCTAAGCTTACCGTTCACACCTTGGCAAAAAGTGCTGAGCTTGAGTGCGATCGATTTAGCTGCAGTAGCATACATTGTTGTACTAGGAACTGTGGTTCCCTTTGGCTTATTCTTGTGGGGAGTGCGTCAGATTCCGGCACGCGTAGCAACACTAGTCGCCATGATTGAACCCGTATGTGGAGCAGTTTTTGCAATTTTTTTGGTTGGACAACTTCTGTCACCGTTAGCTGTACTAGGCGGGGCAATGATTTTAGGCGGTGTTTGGCTGAATACTGGAATTTTAGCAAAGCAGTAATTTTTAATAATGAGTAGATCTGCAAGCCAAGGTGCTACTTTACAACTACATTACCCATGACCAATTTAGAGTAATTCGCACCGCGCTCGTAAAGACTGTATATACGATATATAAGATGTTTATTAACTTGATGGGTTATCTGTGGCTAATAAAGAAGAGTTGGTTCCGGAAATAGCGTTACCGTTAGCTCAAACACCTTTATATCAACTCGCAATTGAACTCAAAGCCAGACTGACTAGCTTCGGTGGCTGGGAAATGCCCGTGCAGTTTGTTGGTATTAGTAAAGAACATCATGCGGTACGCACGGCGGTAGGGATGTTTGATATTTCCCACATGGGTAAATTCATCTTGCGCGGAAAGCAGTTGATTTCTCAATTACAGCGTTTGGTTCCCTCCGATTTAAATCGCCTGCAACCAGGTCAAGCGCAATACACTGTCTTGTTAAATCCGCAGGCTGGAATTATAGATGACGTTATTTTCTATTACCAAGGGGAAAATGCTGGAGAACAACGCGGCGTCATGATTGTAAATGCGGCAACTACCAGTAAAGATAAAGCATGGATTTTGCAAAATATTGATTCAGAAGACGTAGATCTGCACGATGTCTCTTCAGAAAAAGTTTTGATTGCTGTGCAAGGACCGCAAGCAGCGACAGTTCTACAGCGCTTTGTTCAAGAAGATTTGTCTTCACTCAAAGCATTCGGACATTTGGAAGCAACAGTTCTCGGTCAACCTGGGTTTGTTGCGCGAACTGGTTATACCGGAGAAGATGGATTTGAAGTGATGGTCGATACATCTGTCGGGATAAAGTTATGGCGATCGCTCTACGATACTGGCGTGATTCCCTGCGGGCTGGGCGCGCGCGATACGCTACGACTCGAAGCAGCAATGGCACTTTACGGACAAGATATCGATGAAACGACAACACCTCTAGAAGCCAGTATGGGCTGGCTCGTTCATTTAGATTCAAAAGGAGACTTTATCGGACGCGAAGTGCTGGCGCAACAAAAAGCCCAGGGAGTTCAACGCAAACTAGTTGGATTGCGTCTTGAAGGGAGAAACATCGCGCGTCATGGCTATCAAGTGCGATCGCACTCGCAAGTTGTTGGCGAAATCACCAGCGGTACGCTATCACCTACACTAGGTTATCCCATTGCTCTGGCATATGTTCCTACTTCGTTAAGTCAAACAGGACAGCAGCTAGATATCGAGATTCGCGGTAAATTGTATCCGGCGATCGTTGTTAAACGCCCTTTTTATCGGTCAAAAACGCGGTTATAGCAGAGGTGGCAGAAAATCATTCAAGGTTGGGCAGCACTTTGCAATGTCGTCTCAGCGAGATCGGCTGTTGCTTTATCAACTTCAAATCGTTTTGGATTTTTATGAAATAATGAGCGCTAGGGCTGGTAACTGGTCGAATTGGTCATTGGAAACACCTATTACTAATTACCGATTACCCAATAAATAGCGACCACCTACTTGCTAAGTATTAATTTTTATTATTGAGGTTACACATGGCACTGGAATATCCCAGCGATTTAAAATATCAAGATTCTCACGAGTACGTACGGCTAGATGGCGATATTGCCACAATTGGAATTAGCGCCTTCGCCGTAGATCAATTAGGTGACATCGTGTTTCTTGAATTGCCCGACGTGGGCGACGCCATCACCAAAGGAGAAAGCTTTGGCACGATTGAATCAGTAAAAGCAGTGGAAAACTTGTATGCTGCTGTAAGCGGTACGGTAGTAGAACGTAACGATGACATAGTAGAAGCACCTGAGCAGTTGGCTGATGACCCATATGGCGAAGGTTGGTTGTTAAAAGTGCGGATTACCGACCCTAGCGAACTTGATGATTTGATGTCTGCGGATGAGTATCAGGCGCAAGTAGAGGGCGAGTAGCCGTAGGCTTAAGCCTACGGGTGGCTAGAGAGGAAAAAGTTATGGAATGGCATAATTATCTTTTCCCTAGTTCTCCTTATTTAAAATAATGTTGCAGAATATGAAGGAGAAGTCGTGTCTGGAGAGCAGTCTGTGGTAGCTTATCGCTCTGATACTGGTTCAATTCGTCAGCATCTGGTAGAAGCAGCGCAAGAATCTTTTTCTTTTGCAAAAAGGCATATTGGTTCTCAGCCAGAAGAAATTCAGCAAATGCTTGATGAATTGGGTTTGGCAACGCTTGATGCTTTAATTGACAAAACCGTACCGCAGGCAATCCGACTCAATAGACCGCTTCAGTTAGAACCAGCGCAGAGTGAGTACGCAGCTTTAGCCAAACTCAAAGAAATTGCCTCGAAAAACCAAGTATTTCGCTCATTTATCGGCATGGGGTATTACGATTGCATCACCCCGCCCGTCATTCAGCGTAATATTTTAGAAAATCCAGGTTGGTACACGGCTTATACTCCTTATCAGCCAGAGATTTCGCAAGGACGACTCGAAGCGTTACTCAATTTCCAGACTGCGATTATTGATTTAACAGGTTTGGAAATTGCGAATGCTTCACTGCTTGATGAAGCTACCGCCGCTGCAGAGGCGATGGCAATGAGTTATGGGTTGTGTAAGCACAAAGCAAACACCTTCTTTGTTTCGCAAGATTGCCATCCGCAAACGATCGCTGTTGTGCAAACTCGCGCAGTACCGCTAGGAATTAAAGTTATAGTCGGTAATCATCAAACGTTTACCTTTGATGAATCAGTTTTTGGAGCGTTGTTACAGTATCCGGCAAGTGACGGCACAATTTATGATTATCGTAACTTTGTCGAACAAGCTCATAAAGTAGGAGCTTTAGTTACAGTTGCTGCCGATCCTTTAAGTTTGTGTTTGCTAACGCCGCCTGGAGAATTTGGGGCTGATATTGCCGTTGGAAGTACGCAACGTTTTGGCGTTCCCCTAGGCTACGGCGGTCCGCATGCAGCTTACTTTGCAACAAAGGAACAATACAAGCGACAAGTTCCAGGACGCATCGTTGGTGTCTCAAAAGACGTTCGTGGTAAGCCAGCGCTACGTTTAGCACTGCAAACGCGAGAACAACATATCCGGCGGGAAAAAGCAACTAGTAACATTTGTACCGCTCAAGTGTTATTAGCTGTAATGGCATCAATGTATGCGGTTTATCACGGACCGCAAGGCTTGAAAAAGATTGCGCAACGCGTTCATCAGCTAACTGTTCTTTTAGCCGAAGGGTTGAAGCGTTTAGGCTATACTGTTGCTTCAGAACACTACTTTGATACGCTGCGGCTCGACCTTGAACCAGAACAGGTAAATGAAATCATTGAAGCAGCTTTAGCACAGCAAATCAATCTGCGGACAATTAACGAAAGGGCGATCGCCATTAGTTTGGATGAAACAACAACCGAAGCTGATTTGTACGATTTGTGGCAAATTTTTGCAGGAAGTGAAGTATCGTTTGCGCTAGAAGAGTTAGCAACTCCCGAATCGGCACTTGCAAAAATCCAACCTTTTGTTCGCACTAGTAGTTACCTAACGCATCCTGTCTTTAACAGCTATCATGCTGAGACTGAAATGCTGCGGTATATCTACCGATTGCAAGCTAAAGATCTGTCGCTGACAACATCAATGATTCCGCTAGGTTCGTGCACGATGAAGTTGAATGCGACAACTGAAATGTTGCCGATCTCGTGGCAGGAGTTCGCCAAAATTCATCCGTTTGCGCCGCTATCCCAAACAAGAGGATATCAAATTTTGTTTGCGCAACTCGAACAAGCTTTAGCCGAAATTACGGGTTTTGCAGGAATTTCCCTGCAACCAAACGCAGGTGCGCAAGGCGAGTACGCAGGCTTACTTGTGATTCGCCAATATCACGAAAGTCGCGGCGAAGCACATCGTCAGGTTTGTCTGATTCCAGAATCAGCGCACGGAACTAACCCCGCAAGCGCTGTCATGGCGGGAATGAAAGTTGTGGCGATCGCCTGCGACAAACAGGGCAATATCGACTTAAACGACCTCCAAGCAAAAGCTGAAAAACACAGTCACGAACTTGCGGCTTTAATGGTGACGTATCCTTCAACGCATGGTGTCTTTGAAGAACAAATCAAAGATATTTGCGCGATTGTTCGCGCCCACGGCGGACAAGTTTACATGGATGGGGCGAATATGAACGCCCAAGTCGGAATTTGTCGTCCTGGCGATTACGGTGCGGATGTGTGTCACTTAAACTTACATAAAACTTTCTGTATTCCGCATGGTGGTGGTGGTCCAGGGATGGGACCGATCGGCGTGGCGAAGCATCTCGTGCCGTTTTTACCAGGTCACCCAGTCGTACAAATTGGTGGCGAACAAAGCATTGGCGCGATCGCCGCAGCCCCGTGGGGAAGTGCGAGTATTTTACCGATATCTTGGATGTATATTACGCTCATGGGTGCAGCAGGATTAACGCAAGCAACCAAAGTAGCGATTCTAAATGCGAATTACATTGCCCATCGTTTAGAACCTTACTACCCAGTGTTATATAGAGGTAAATCAGGATTAGTCGCGCATGAGTGTATTTTAGATTTGCGCTCGCTCAAAAAATCTGCCGGAATTGAAGTAGACGACATTGCTAAGCGGTTAATGGATTACGGATTCCACGCGCCTACGGTTTCTTGGCCTGTTGCTGGCACAATGATGGTAGAACCTACCGAAAGCGAATCGAAAGCCGAGTTGGATCGTTTCTGCGAAGCGATGATCCAAATTCGCCAAGAAATTGCGGAAATTGAAGCAGGTAAAGTCGATATGCACGATAATGTTTTGAAGAATGCTCCGCATACTGCCGATGCTTTGATTTCTTCCGATTGGCAACATCCATATACGCGCGAACAAGCCGCGTATCCGACATCATGGACTCGCGAATACAAATTCTGGACTCCTGTGGGACGCATTGATAATGCTTATGGCGATCGCAATTTTGTGTGCTCGTGTTTACCAATGGAAGCGTATAGTGCGTGATTAGTGGTTAGAAGACTAAATTTAACAACGTTAATCTTCAACCTTACCACTCCTCGCTCCTCATTATGCAACCATTTACAACACAATTACGGGTACGCCATTATGAAATGGATGCCTTAGGTCACGTCAACAACTCAGTTTATCAACATTACCTCGAACAAGCGGCGATCGAACACTTAGAACATCTAGGCTTTTCTTTAGATGTCTATCGCCAACTCGGAGGTGTATTTGTCATGCGCCGGATTGAAATTGACTATCTGCGTCCAGCGATCGCAGGCGACACGCTAGAAGTTCGTACTTGGGTGCAAGAAATGCGCGGTACGCGGTCCATTCGGCGTTATGAAATCCGCAAACATGGCAACGATCGCTTGCTAGTAACGGCTGAAGCCTTGTGGGTATGGGTAGACGCAGTGACAATGCGCCCTAAACCCATTCCTGATGTATTACTAGATGCTTTTGTGCAAATGCAGCATTCCTAAGGAATTCTAGCTGACCAATTGAAATCGACCTCGGTAAACTGTTCTGTTAAAAGTAGGAGCGCCAGAAGAATAATAGATACTACCGTTGATAAAACCACCAACCCCAGAGTGGCGTTTAGTCGGTAGTGGCGTTATTTCGCGCCACGAGTTTGTTTTAGGATTGTAGACTGTTACATTGTTAACTGCTTGGTTGTGCTTTAATTCGCCACCCACTAAATAAATTTCTCCATTGATAACAAAAGTCGCAGACCCAATATGACTGCGTGGCTGCGGTAAGTTAGCGGCTCTAGTCCATTGCTTGGTTGCAGGATTCCAAACGTGGACTGTATTTTGTGCTGTTAAGTAATCATCATAACTATGCTGCCCGCCGATCGCATAAATTTTACCGTTAACAATTGCATCTCCTAAGTGCGATCGTGGATTAGGTAATGGAGCCGCAGGTTGCCAGCCAGCAGCTATATTATTAAGCTTTAGTATCCAATGTTCGCCACGATCAATTCTGTTGAGATTTGCGCCTCCAAAGAAATGCAATTCTCCTTTCAAATTGCTAAAGCCCCCACTACCTCTAGCCTGTGGTAAGGGAGGCAAATTTGACCACGTATTAGTGGGAATGTTGTAGCGCAGAACTCTTCTTGTCGCAAATATTTGTCCGCCTCCAGGTGTACCAACATACCCTCCCGCTAAATAAATATTCTGGTTGTCTGCGGCAACTCCTGCATGTGTAATACTAATTGGTATATCCGCAAGACGTTTCCAGGTATTCGTTGCTGGATCGTATACATCAGCACGGTTTGTAGGTTTCCATGTAGAAGTATACCCCCCTAATTGATATAATTTGCCACCGACGACCGCACTCATTGCTTCTGCCGTTCCCACTGGCGATGGTGCAACCGTAGTCCATCTGATTTCAGTTGCCGCTAAAGACTTAACTGTATTAAGTAATACAAAAATAACAGCGATAGACGCTATAATAATCCCCTGCTTTCTGAAATAGCGCATTGTTGTTTGAGTACTCTTGGCTGGAAAAGACATCAACAGAACTTTTACAATAATAAGCTATTGTTGATACCTACCCTACTCAAAAGAAGGCTAAATTCTCTAAGAAGAACTTAGACAAGAGCGCTATTTATTCAATATTAAATATCCGAAAAATCCGGTGGTGAGCAGTTTTTGCAATTTCCTCGTATTCATTACGTTCTTCTGGACTAAACCTAGCAACGACCTGAGTTCCATAGTCCTCAAACTTTAACTCAAGGTCTCCGTTCTTAAAAAAGAACATTTCACCACTATGAGTGCGCAGTATAGCTTTAACCTTACCGCGCTCGAACCAGATGTTTAGACCATCTCCAAATTCTGTCAAGAACTCTGCAGCTTTAACAGGTTGACCATCAGCGAAACAAATGCTGTAAGTTATATCTCCTTCAACTTTACTATTTTCTGTACAACCTGCAGTTAGTTCGTTTAATAATTTCATTCGTATATCAAATAAATTTTGAGGATTTGTCGTATCAATAGCTGTCATTGAAGTGTCATCATCACTGATAAGACAGTCGTCAGGAATACCGTCTGCATCACGGTCAATGCGATAGTCATTGTCGCGTCCATCATTATCGCAATCGATAGCATGACCAATTGTTTCTGCTTTCGCACTATTTGGTGATGTCGTCTGTTTCGTGAAGTTTGTCGACGTTCTTGAGGATGAGTTTGCAGCATTTTTAACAGCAACCGCTTGAGAAACAGTGGCTGTTGCAGGTAGTGCAGAATTCAGCTGTGACGTTTGAGCTTTTTGACACGCTACAAATAGCATTGCCGATACCATTAAAAATATAATTTTAAGCTGTATGTTTAGCATGTGGTTAACTTTATAAACTGGCATCAATGTTAGTTTGCTTGCTAAAAACCTAGCCTGCGAAACCAACGCCGCGACTGAGATATACAAGCAATCTTAGTCATTTTAATGCAGCTTAAATTTGACTTATAAGGTGGAAACTACTGGACAATTGCTATATTTGACTAGCGAGTTAGGTTTTAGCCAGTAAAGTTTTAGAAACCAAGAATAATAGTGTTAATATTGGTGCAAACTGTGCGTTAATTGCCCTTCCTTTACAGAAGGACTTATCAGTAAATTCACAGAGTAGGAATCGCACTCATCTTATTCTTCAGCACCTGCTAATTTCAACGCTCGCACAACATTCTGATACCCGTTGAATTCTGCAAGCATTAAAGCGGTGTAACCTGCGGTATTTTTTAATGTAACATCTGCGCCTGCTTGAAGTAGTCTTTCTACAACACTGGTAAAACCTCGGTGTGCTGCCCACATCAAAGCGGTGGCGCGATATGTATCTTGCAAATTAACCTTCGCTCCCGATTTGAGCAAGCACTCGATAACCTCAAGGCGGTTGCGATCAGCGGCTTTCATCAACGCAGTTTTGCCATCATCGGCGGGTAAATTAGGATCGGCGCCATAGTCAAGTAGTAGCTGTACTGTATCGACATGTCCTTGTGTTGCAGCGAGTGTCAGCGGCGTTTCACCTAAGTTTTTAGCATTCGATAGATCTTTGTTAGCGTTACGTGCTTGTTCTAGCAACGCAGTAACAATAGCGCTATGTCCGTGCAATGCTGCAACCATTAAAGGTGTATCGCCTAAAGAATTTTTAGCTTCGACATCAGCACCACGACTCAGCAAGAGTCGGACGACTTCAAGATGTCCTTCAACAACAGCTAGATGGAGTGGCGTTTCTCCGTCTCGATCTTTGGCATTAATTTCAGCTCCAGCATCGAGCAATGCGGTTGCGATCGCTGTATGTCCTGCTGCTGCTGCTGCTGCTAACGGACTATCACCCTCGATATTCTTTAAATTTGCATTTGCCCCTGAATTTAGTAGTGCTTTTACTACCTCTGTTGCACCAATATCGACAGCTTGCATAAGTATTGTTTCGCCTTGCTGATCTTGGAGATTCACATCAAGTGTTCCAGACGCTAGTAGCGCTTGAACGACATCAACGTGCTGCTGCTGCACAGCAAGTTTGAGCGCAGTATCATCATCGCGATCGCAAATATCTGCTTTGGCACCTGCATGCAGTAACACGCGCACGATATTCGCATGACCTTTGAGCGCAGCGATCATCAGGGCAGTGCTACCATCTTCATTAACTGCATTCACATCTGCACCGTAGGCTAGTAGGGTTTCTACTGTGTCAAGATGATTAGCCGCTGCTGCTAACATTAGTGGCGTCAAATTGTAAAGCTTTCTCTGGCGATTCACGTCAGCCCCGTTTGAAATTAGCAGTCGGGTGATTTCGGTATATCCGCGCTGGGCTGCGAACATTAAAGCAGTGGTGCCATCCGCATCGCTAGCATTCACACTGGCACCTGCAATCAGCAGTGTGTGAATTTGCCGAATGTCACCACATTTAACCGCCCTGAGTAATGAGATGTCTTTCGTCGCAGTCATGTTGAGCGTCATCTCATCAAAAGCATTGCTAGTGTATCGCTAAATCTGGCTTTTGAACAGATGAGTGGTAAAACCCACCACTTACCTATGACCAGTTCCCACTACACCATTGGGATAAATTACTCATTGGTCAAATTTCTAAAACAACTTATGCTAAGTTTTATCAAGTTTATTAACAGAAGAGAACACTATGGAACTTTCACAAGAAGTAAAATTCTGGTTAAATTTCATCCACCCTATTTTGATGTGGGGCTTACTCGCGGCTTCATTTTACGCGCTGTATTTAGGGATACAAGTTAGACGCACCCGTTATGCCGAAGGTGATGTGAAAAAAGAGTTGATTAAAGGTAGATACAACGTTAAACATTATCAAATTGGCTCAGTCATCTTAGCGCTGATGGTGTTGGGGACACTCGTGGCAATGGGAGTTACCTATATCAACAATCAAAAGCTCTTTCTTGGACCGCACCTATTAGTCGGATTAGGCATGACAGGAATCATTGCTGTTTCCGCGAGTCTCTCACCATTTATGCAAAAAGGTCAGAACTGGGCGCGTTACACTCACATTGTATTGAATTCTGTTCTACTCGCTTTATTCACTTGGCAAGCAGTCAGTGGCGTGCAAATCATCCAAAATATCCTGAGCAAGCGATAATTCTCATCTTTGGTTAAACAATTTGACTATCGGTACTGTTGCTAGTGATTAGTGGTTAGTTGCTAGCCACTAGTCACCTTTACTCACCGTTTTCACGAAGTGAAACGATTGAAGAGATGCTTAGGACATGATAGAAGCTGAGAACCATTGTCTAGGTAGCTTTTAAATCTGACCTCTGACCCTTGCTATTGATATTTCAACTTCAACTTGTCCGCTTTGACTTAGTTGGTATGGGTAAACCCAACGACTGATGAAAGTCTTCTTGAACTTTGTGCGTTAAACGGCGCGAAACTTGTTTGACAATACTATTGAGTAGGCGATCGCCTGTATTTTGCACAAGTGATTTTGGTAAACGTTGAATAAACTTGGGAAAGTGAACTGCAACTGCGAGATCTAACTTCCACTCTACGCGTGTCATTTTTCCCGCAACGACGTCGGGAGTAGCAGCTGTTTCGACAAGTTCCATAACTGCGTGGAAGTCTACATCATAGCCAGGAGCAATATAATTTGGTACTGGAATTGTCTTAATTCGATAAATTCCTTCATCTGGAGGCAAAAGCTCTAAGCCTACCTTGGGTTCTACTTCATAACCAAACGAGCCGAAGCGACCAATTGTCAATGCATAAGCGTTTTCCTTAACCAATTCGACTTTCATTGGCTGAGCGCAGCGACAAAACCAGCCTTGATGAGCATCAAGATAATTAGCAACGGTATCAGCAGGGGCATACATTTCCATGCAGTCCGTAAACTTTCCATGGAAGCGTGTTGGTGAATCAGTATGTGAATAGTCACTTTCTGCTAGCGCTGATGCCTCCCAATGCACTTGTCCTTTTCTAGTAGATTGATATTCACCATTGCTCGACAGCATAAACGCATCCTTTGTAATTTGACTGATGTTATTTGTATTTAGGATTCCCAAGTTAGTCTGAGAGTTTCTCTGCCATTGTGCAGCTTATATCAAGGTTTATCGAATCTACAATTGAGATTGAGAGTTAGTTAAACTCACTTGAGAATTTGTTCGTTTATTCAGCATAAGCTTTACAATGAAAGCATTTGTAGCAGGGGCAACAGGCGAGACAGGTCGCAGAATTGTCCAAGAATTAGTTAAAAGAAACATTCCTGTACGCGCTTTGGTTCGGAATATCGATTCAGCCAAAGCCATTTTGCCTGCTGAGGCTGAGTTGGTAGTCGGAGATGTTTTGCAGCCAGCTACTCTCCGTGCTGCAATCGGAGACAGCACTGTGTTACTTTGTGCAACTGGAGCTAAACCAAGTTTCGACCCCACAGGACCTTACAAAGTAGACTACGAAGGAACAAAAAATTTAGTTGATGTTGCTAAAGCTAAAGGCATAGAGCATTTTGTTTTTGTTTCTTCCTTGTGTACTTCTCAACTGTTTCATCCACTAAATTTGTTTTGGTTGATTTTAGTATGGAAAAAGCAGGCGGAGGAGTATCTACAAAAAAGTGGTCTTACCTATACTATCGTCCGACCAGGTGGTTTGAAAAACGAAGACAATTCCAATCCTATAGTTATGGCTGCTGCAGATACGCTATCTGATGGTAGTATTCCGCGTGCGAAAGTTGCGCAGGTATGTGTTGAGGCATTGTTCAATCCTGAAGCAAAAAATAAAATTGTGGAAATTGTCGCTAAGCCAGAAGCAACGCCAAAAAGTTTTCAAGAACTGTTTGCGAGTGTGGGCTGAAACGGCTGCGTGAAATTTGAGGAACATCAAGCTAGCAAGCATCCTCTGAATTTAATGTAAGGGCGGCTTTTTCTGCCCTACATTTTCTTTCTGTTGATTTTTTGTGCAAATGCGTAAGTCTTGGAAATTTCTGATTGCAAGCGGTAGTGTGGTTCTAGCACTAGGTTATTTAGTACATCATCGACAGCCAGAAATGCAGCGATCGCCTCATTTTGTTGATTCCAAGTTAGGTTATCTTCCACCATTAGTCATGGAAGGTGGCGATCCTTACATTCGTGCTTTGATGCGTACAATATCGGCAAGCGAATCGAACCACCCCCAGCCCTACACAATCCTTTATGGAGGGCAACACGTCAAAGACTTGAGCAGTCATCCAGAAAAATGTATCACAATTGTCGCAGGTCCAAATCGAGGCAATTGTTCCACCGCAGCAGGTCGATACCAAATGCTAAACACAACCTGGAAAGAAAAAGCGCAACGGTATCACCCCCATCCACCAGGCTTAATATTTTGGCGGTCATATAGCTTCGAGCCAGAATTTCAAGATGCTGTAGTTTATGCTTGGTTAAGCGATTCCCAAGCATGGGGAACTGATATTGCCGCATTACTACGTCAAGGGAATTTAGACCGCGTACTTAGACTTCTCTCTAATACGTGGACAAGCTTAGGCTACGGTATTGAAAACAATGTGATGACGCAACACTTACCCCAGATATATCAAAAAATGCTGCAAGAAGAACTAAAAGCAGTAGGTTAGTCTAACAAAGGTAAGCTAATTTACTTAGCTCTTCTATTCAACCAAAAAGCGCCTCCATGATGGGGGCGCTTTTCAGTTATATATGGAGCTAAAGTTTAGCCATGAATGCTAGGAGCAGTGAGGGCAACAGGAGTAGCGTCGCCAGCAGCTAAGTCGAGGGGGAAGTTGTGCGCGTTGCGCTCGTGCATCACTTCCATGCCCAAGTTGGCGCGGTTGAGCACGTCCGCCCAGGTGCCAATCACCCGACCCTGCGAGTCAATCAC
>NZ_MVDI01000019.1 GCF_002939305.1 Chroococcidiopsis sp. TS-821
ACCTGGCACGGAGCTATTGTCCCGCGGGGCGACCCCCGGAGTATCGTCGCCGCTGCAGCGTTTCACCTCTGAGTTCGGGATGGAGTCAGCGTGGTTCCACTGCGCTAACCGCACCAGGAAGCTTGTCAGGACAGTAACTCCTGAAGACTGCATACTCATGCCACTCTAAGCCATTATTGTTGAGGTCAAGCCCTCGGTCAGTTAGCACGCCTCGGCTACAAACATTACTGCTCTTCCACCTAGCGCCTATCAACAGGTGTTCTGCCTGTGACCTTACCTACTTTTGTAGTGAGAGCACTCATCTCGAGGTGGGCTTCCCACTTAGATGCTTTCAGCGGTTATCCACGCCGCACTTGGCTACCCAGCGTCTACCGTTGGCACGATAACTGGTACACCAGCGGTGCGTTCCTCCCGGTCCTCTCGTACTAAGGAGGACTCCTCTCAATGCTCTTGCGCCTGCACCGGATATGGACCGAACTGTCTCACGACGTTCTGAACCCAGCTCACGTACCGCTTTAATGGGCGAACAGCCCAACCCTTGGGACGTACTTCCGCCCCAGGTTGCGATGAGCCGACATCGAGGTGCCAAACCTCCGCGTCGATGTGAACTCTTGGCGGAGATCAGCCTGTTATCCCTAGAGTAACTTTTATCCGTTGAGCGACGGCCCTTCCACTCAGCGCCGTCGGATCACTAAGGCCGACTTTCGTCCCTGCTTGAGTTGTTGCTCTTGCAGTCAAGCTCCCTTTTTGCCTTTACACTCGCCGCACGATTTCCAACCGTGCTGAGGGAACCTTTGCGCGCCTCCGTTACCTTTTAGGAGGCGACCGCCCCAGTCAAACTGCCCACCTGAAACTGTTCCCGTGCCGGTCGACGGCTACAGGTTAGAATTCTAGCTTCGCCAGAGTGGTATCTCACCGTTGGCTCCCTACCCCCCACAAGGAGTAGTTCAACGCCTCCCACCTATCCTGCGCAAGCAAAGCCCGAACCCAATTCCAGGCTACAGTAAAGCTTCATAGGGTCTTTCTGTCCAGGTGCAGGTAGTCCGTATCTTCACAGACATTCCTATTTCGCCGAGTCTCTCTCTGAGACACCATCCAGATCGTTACGCCTTTCGTGCGGGTCGGAACTTACCCGACAAGGAATTTCGCTACCTTAGGACCGTTATAGTTACGGCCGCCGTTCACCGGGGCTTCGGTCGTCAGCTGCAGGATTGCTCCCTGACCAACTTCCTTAACCTTCCGGCACTGGGCAGGCGTCAGCCCCCATACGTCGTCATTCGACTTTGCGGAGACCTGTGTTTTTGGTAAACAGTCGCCTGGATCTCTTCACTGCGACCTACTCGCGTAGGCACCCCTTCTCCCGAAGTTACGGGGCCATTTTGCCGAGTTCCTTAGAGAGAGTTATCTCGCGCCCCTTGGTATTCTCAACCTCCCTACCTGTGTCGGTTTCGGGTACAGGTAACCATAAGTTAACGTGTTTAGAGCTTTTCTTGACAGCCTGACTACACCACTTCGGTGCCGTAGCACCTCGTACTCCCATCTCGGCTCAAAGCGTTTTCTCCGCCTCTCATCGCCTTGACTGGTTGAACCGGTAACCAACTTCCGGCTGGCTTTGCCTTCTGTGTCCCTCTGCACAACTTATGGTCAGTACGGGATTGTTCACCCGTTGTCCATCGACTACGCCGTTCGGCCTCGCCTTAGGTCCTGACTAACCCTCCGCGGACGAACCTGCCGGAGGAACCCTTAGGGTTTCGGGGCATTGGATTCTCACCAATGTTTTCGCTACTCAAGCCGACATTCTCACTTCCGCTTCGTCCACACCTGCTTGCCGCTAGTGCTTCTCCCTATCGCGGAACGCTCCCCTACCGATATGCAACATATCCCACAGCTTCGGTACGTCACTTAGCCCCGTTCATTTTCGGCGCAGGAGCGCTTGACCAGTGAGCTATTACGCACTCTTTCAAGGATGGCTGCTTCTAGGCAAACCTCCTGGTTGTCTTTGCACTCCCACCTCCTTTATCACTTAGTGACAATTTGGGGACCTTAGCTGGTGGTCTGGGCTGTTTCCCTCTCGACGATGAAGCTTATCCCCCACCGTCTCACTAGCTGCTTGCCGCCTGGTATTCAGAGTTTGTCTCGATTTGGTACCGCTCTCGCAGCCCGCACCGAAACAGTGCTTTACCCCCAGGCTTTCATTCACAGCCGCTGCGCCTCAACACATTTCGGGGAGAACCAGCTAGCTCCGGGTTCGATTGGCATTTCACCCCTAACCACACCTCATCCGCCGATTTTTCAACATCGGTCGGTGCGGACCTCCACTTGGTGTTACCCAAGCTTCATCCTGGACATGGTTAGATCACCCGGGTTCGGGTCTATAACGCGTGACAATAACAACGCCCTATTCAGACTCGCTTTCGCTTTGGCTTCGGCTGTTCACCTTAACCTGCCACTCGTTATAACTCGCCGGCTCATTCTTCAACAGGCACGCGGTCAGACGTTGAATCGTCCTTCCACTGCTTGCAGGCTGACGGTTTCATGTTCTATTTCACTCCCCTCCCGGGGTTCTTTTCACCTTTCCCTCGCGGTACTGTTTCGCTATCGGTCACGCAGTAGTATTTAGCCTTACGAGGTGGTCCTCGCTGATTCACACGGGATTCCTCGTGCCCCGTGCTACTCGGGATCCAGCTAGTATCGTTGCGCTTTCGACTACAGGACTTTCACCTTCTCTGGTGCAGCTTTCAACTGCTTCGTCTAACACTCAGATTCCATTTCGCTGTCCCACTACCCCAGAAGATGAATCTTCTGGTTTAGGCTCTTCCCCGTTCGCTCACCACTACTGAGGGAATCGAGTTTTCTTTCTTTTCCTCCAGCTACTAAGATGTTTCAGTTCGCTGGGTTCGCTCTTGCCGACCTATTGATTCAGTCGGTAGTCTATCGGGTTGCCCCATTCGGATATCTCCGGATCACTGCTTGCTTCCAACTCCCCGGAGCGTTTCGTCGGTTACCACGTCCTTCTTCGCCTCTGCGTGCCTAGGTATCCACCATCAGCCTTCTGTAGCTTGACCACTTTCTTTTCTTCAGTTAGTTGTCTTGTTGGCTTATTTTGGTTTTGTAACTTTGGCGCCACTGCGGCGCCGTTACATTCTACCTGCTATTTCTTTGGCATGATTATGCAGTTTTCAAGGTTCTGGCTGGCGATTCTCCAGCAGTTTGGCTTTGGTGCCGCTTGCTGAATTTTTCGCACCTTTTCTAGTCTAGCATCTCTCCCGTCAAGTCGCCACCTTCAAGCAGTTCGCTGCACCCACTTCCACTTCTTTAGGTGGGCCATCCTGGACTCGAACCAGGGACCTCACCCTTATCAGGGGTGCGCTCTAACCACCTGAGCTAATAGCCCTTGCTCGGTTTCGCTCCTCTGAACCAAACCAGAGTTTGAAAGCCACACATCTCGCCTCGACCGACCTCGGTTGACCTCACACAAGTTGCCTGAGCAACTCGTGTTGGGTAGGTCTCCCTAAAAAGGAGGTGATCCAGCCACACCTTCCGGTACGGCTACCTTGTTACGACTTCACCCCAGTCACCAGCCCTGCCTTCGGCGTCCCCCTCCTCGAAAGGTTAGGGTAACGACTTCGGGCGTGGCCAGCTTCCATGGTGTGACGGGCGGTGTGTACAAGGCCCGGGAACGTATTCACCGCCGTATGGCTGACCGGCGATTACTAGCGATTCCGCCTTCACGCAGGCGAGTTGCAGCCTGCGATCTGAACTGAGCCGTGGTTTCTGGGATTTGCTTGAATTCGCATTCTTGCTGCCCTTTGTCCACAGCATTGTAGTACGTGTGTAGCCCAGAGCGTAAGGGGCATGCTGACTTGACGTCATCCCCACCTTCCTCCGGTTTGTCACCGGCAGTCTTTCTAGAGTGCCCAACTTAATGCTGGCAACTAAAAACGAGGGTTGCGCTCGTTGCGGGACTTAACCCAACATCTCACGACACGAGCTGACGACAGCCATGCACCACCTGTGTTCCGGCTCCCGAAGGCACCCCCGCCTTTCAGCAGGGTTCCGGACATGTCAAGCCCTGGTAAGGTTCTTCGCGTTGCATCGAATTAAACCACATACTCCACCGCTTGTGCGGGCCCCCGTCAATTCCTTTGAGTTTCACACTTGCGTGCGTACTCCCCAGGCGGGATACTTAACGCGTTAGCTCCGGCACTGCTTGGGTCGATACAAGCAACGCCTAGTATCCATCGTTTACAGCTAGGACTACTGGGGTATCTAATCCCATTCGCTCCCCTAGCTTTCGTCCCTGAGTGTCAGTTATGGCCTAGCAGAGCGCTTTCGCCACCGGTGTTCTTCCTGATCTCTACGCATTTCACCGCTACACCAGGAATTCCCTCTGCCCCTACCATACTCTAGCTTCTCAGTTTCCACTGCCTGTTCGGAGTTAAGCCCCGACCTTTGACAGCAGACTTGAAATGCCACCTACGGACGCTTTACGCCCAATGATTCCGGATAACGCTTGCATCCTCCGTATTACCGCGGCTGCTGGCACGGAGTTAGCCGATGCTGATTCCTCAGGTACCGTCAGACCTTCTTCCCTGAGAAAAGGAGTTTACAACCCAAGAGCCTTCCTCCCCCACGCGGTATTGCTCCGTCAGGCTTTCGCCCATTGCGGAAAATTCCCCACTGCTGCCTCCCGTAGGAGTCTGGGCCGTGTCTCAGTCCCAGTGTGGCTGATCATCCTCTCAGACCAGCTACTGATCGTCGCCTTGGTAGGCTCTTACCCCACCAACTAGCTAATCAGACGCGAGCTCCCCTCAAGGCTATATCTACTTTCACCTCGCGGCATATCGGGTCTTAGCCACCGTTTCCAGTGGTTATCCCCGTCCTCAAGCCAGATTCTCACGCGTTACTCACCCGTCCGCCACTAAGTCCGAAGACTTCGTTCGACTTGCATGTGTTAAGCATACCGCCAGCGTTCATCCTGAGCCAGGATCAAACTCTCCGTTTGATTCCACAGAGTTTTGTCCTCGACTGCTACTTGCTTCGCAATCCGGACTCTTTTTTTTAGAGTTATTCTTGACGAAGACTTGATGTGCTTTCTTTGGCTTTCAAACTATCTTCTTTTCTTGGTTCGGTCGCCGCGCTGGAAGCCTTGTCGCTTGCCTCCCTCACCGGCGCTTTACTAATATATCTAACCTAAATCAATATTGTCAACCGGTTG
>NZ_MVDI01000020.1 GCF_002939305.1 Chroococcidiopsis sp. TS-821
AGGAAAACCAATGAAAGCGGTAATACTAGCAGGGGGATTGGGGACAAGGATCAGTGAAGAGACAACAATCAAACCGAAGCCGATGGTAGAGATCGGGGGCAAGCCAATCTTGTGGCACATCATGAAAATCTACTCGGCACACGGAATCAACGATTTCATAATTTGCTGCGGATACAAAGGATACGTAATCAAAGAGTATTTTGCCAACTACTTTCTACACATGTCGGACGTGACATTTGACATGCGATTCAATCAAATGAACGTGCACTGCGGGTATGCCGAACCGTGGCGGGTGACCTTAGTCGATACCGGGGAAGCAACCATGACCGGCGGGAGACTCAAGCGCGTCAAAGAACACGTCGGCAATAGCACATTCTGCTTCACCTACGGCGACGGAGTGAGCAACGTCAACATCACCAAACTCATCGAGTTTCACCGTCAACAAAAAACACAAGCAACACTGACAGCAGTACAACCACCAGGCAGATTCGGAGCGATTTGTCTAGGCGAAGAACAAACACGCATAACATCATTCAAAGAAAAACCAGGCGGCGACGGGGCGTGGATCAACGGCGGCTATTTCGTCCTCGAACCAGAAGTGATCGACTACATCGCCGATGACAGCACCGTGTGGGAACAAGAACCGCTAGAAAAACTGGCGCATCTCGAACAGCTATCGGCCTACAAACACGATGGATTTTGGCAACCGATGGACACGCTGCGCGACAAGAACTATCTCGAAGACTTGTGGAAAAAAGGCAACGCACCGTGGAAAGTGTGGTAAGCACTCGCCGCCGGTCTAACGTCAAACCATTCAACACAACACGCATAGATTCATGTACGACTTTGCAATCATCGGTGGGGGAATCGTCGGCTTAGCCAGCGCACTGGCAATTGGCAAGCGCTATCCCAACGCCCGAATCGTAGTCATCGAAAAAGAAGCCAGCATCGCGGCACACCAAAGTGGCAACAACAGTGGCGTGATTCACTCCGGAGTTTACTACAAGCCAGGCAGCTTCAAAGCAAAATTCTGCCGCGACGGTAGCCGTTCGATGGTCGAATTTTGCCGCGAACACAACATTGCACACGCAGTCTGCGGCAAAGTCATCGTCGCCACGCAACCAGAAGAACTGCCGCGACTGGAAAAGCTGTATCAACGCGGGCGAGAAAACGGCATTAAACTGGCCAAACTCACGCCAGAACAAGTGCGCGAAATCGAACCGCACGTGCAGTGCTTAGCAGGCATACGCGTCTTTACAACCGGCATTGTCAACTATCAACAAGTGGCGCAAAAATACGCGGAACTGGTAACCAACCAAGGTGGCGAACTGCAACTCGGCACCAAAGTCACCCACATCGAAACGCGCAGCGACCAGACCGTACTGACAACGAACAACGGTACAATTGCAACGCGCTTTACGATCAACTGTGCTGGACTATTTAGCGATCGCATTGCCCGTCTGGGTGACAGCGATCCGCAAGCCAAAATTGTGCCCTTTCGCGGCGAATACTACGAACTTGTCCCAGAGAAGCGGTATTTGGTGAAGCACTTGATCTATCCAGTACCGAATCCCAACTTTCCGTTTTTGGGCGTGCATTTCACGCGGATGATTGATGGCAGCGTTCATGCCGGACCAAATGCCGTACTTAGCCTCAAGCGCGAAGGGTATCGCAAAACGGATATCAATCTGCGCGATTTCACCGAAGTGTTGACGTATCGGGGATTTTGGAAATTGGCCGCCAAACACGCCGATGAAGGCATTAAAGAGATGATCCGTTCGGTGTCGAAAGCGGCGTTCGTTAAGAGTTTGCAGCAGTTAATCCCAGAGGTGACAGCAAAGGACGTTGTGCCCACTCACGCAGGGGTACGCGCGCAAGCACTGCAAGCCGACGGTCAGTTGGTGGATGACTTTTTGATTGTGCCAGGGCAACGCGCGCTGCACGTTTGTAATGCACCGTCACCAGCCGCGACGTCGTCGTTGGAAATTGGTAAGGCAATTGCCAATGCGATTCCAGCGCAATCGCATCTCGAATCGACATTAGTTCAAGTATAGGATTTGTCTAACTATGAAAATTCTTGTGACTGGTACTGAGGGGTACATTGGCTCGCTGTTTGCACCACTATTGTTACAGCGCGGGCATGAAGTGTTGGCAATTGACACGGGTTTTTACAAAGCGGGTTGGCTGTATAACGGGACAACGGCTACCGCCAAAACACTGAATAAAGACATTCGCCAAATCGCGATGGAGGATTTGCAAGGAGTAGAAGCGGTCGTGCACATGGCAGAGTTGTCCAACGACCCCACCGGACAACTGGCACCCAACATCACCTATGACATTAATCACAAAGGGTCAGTGGCGCTGGCCAAGCTAGCCAAAGCCGCAGGAGTGCGACGCTTCGTATATATGTCCTCGTGCAGCGTCTACGGCGTTGCCACAGGCGTTGACGTCACCGAAGAATCGCCGGTCAATCCGCAAACGGCTTATGCTGAGTGCAAAACACTTGTGGAGCGCGACGTGCAAGCACTTGCCGATGATGGCTTCTCGCCGACGTTTATGCGCAATGCTACAGCGTTTGGGGCGTCACCGAGAATGCGCTTTGATATTGTGTTGAACAACCTCGCGGGGCTAGCGTGGACGACGAAGGAAATCAAAATGACGAGCGATGGCACTCCTTGGCGTCCATTAGTTCACGTTTTGGATATCTGCAAAGCGATTCTCTGCGTGCTCGAAGCACCGCGCGACATTGTGCATAACCAAATCTTTAATGTGGGAGATACCGCGCATAACTACCGCGTCAAAGAAATTGCACAGATTATTGCCGACGTCTTCCCAAATTGCCAAGTGAGTTTTGGCGATAACGGTGCGGATAACCGCAGCTACCGCGTTTCGTTTGAGAAAATCAACACGCTCTTGCCAGGGTTCAAGTGTGAATGGGATGCTGTGCGTGGCGCACAACAACTTTATGACTTGTTTAGCCTGACTGATTTGTCAGAAGAAACCTTTTTGTTCCGTGGTTTCACTCGCTTAAAGCAATTGGAGTATTTGATTCGCACGCATCAAATT
>NZ_MVDI01000021.1 GCF_002939305.1 Chroococcidiopsis sp. TS-821
TGCTGTGCGTGGCGCACAACAACTTTATGACTTGTTTAGCCTGACTGATTTGTCAGAAGAAACCTTTTTGTTCCGTGGTTTCACTCGCTTAAAGCAATTGGAGTATTTGATTCGCACGCATCAAATTAACCAAGATTTCTATTGGACAGCATGAAACATACGATCGAGATAGAACAGGATTTCTAAAGTGTCGCAGTTTAGAATCGAAGCTGAAAATATGAACTTGGTAGGCTTTCGCATAGAAGCGAATAGTGCTGCCTCAGGTCAAAACGTCATTAGTTTAGTCAATGGCGGTGTAGCAGAAACAGGTTTTGCCTCGTTTCATTTTACGGGTGACTCCGGCTTATACAAAGTGATCGTGGGTTACTTTGATGAAAACGACGGTGCTAGTCAATTTGAAGTTCGTCTCAAGCAAAAGAATGCGATCGTCGATGCTTGGAGTGCTAACCAAAATCTAGGGAGCGCTTTTGCTAATAAGCAAACTAGCACACTGCGCACGATCGCAACACAGCTAGCTATTAGTCAAGGCGATACATTTCAAATCAAAGCTATCGAGGATGCTGGAGAACCTGCCAGAATAGACTTCATGGAGTTTGTTCCTGTTACACTACCTGCTACAACATCCGCGATTATCAATGGTACAAGCGGCAACGACCGATTGGTAGGCGATTGGAGAAATAATACGCTCAACGGTTTTGCTGGTAACGATATCCTTGAAGGTCGAGGTGGTAATAATACACTTAACGGTGGTACTGGGATAGATACTGCTGACTACGCGTTTGCAGCTAACGGCATCATTGCTAGTCTTAAAGCTGGAACTGTACTCAAACCCGTGTTTGGGACAACAACGCCAAAGGTAATGCCTTTAGGAGACTCAATTACAGCAGGAGAACACAAAGTTGATCCAACCCCAGGAACTTATCGCATTCAGCTGTGGAAAAATCTGCGTGCTGATAACTTGAGCATAGATTTTGTTGGTTCGCAGTTTAATGGTCCACCTAGTTTAGGCGATAAAAACCATGAAGGACGTGGCGGCTGGACAATCAACCAGATTGCTAGCTTGGTCGATCGAGGCATCATCAAAACGTATCAGCCACAGATCGTCTTATTGATGATTGGAACGAATGATGTACTTCGTCGTAATTCGCTGAGTACGCTGACAAGCGATTTAAGCAATTTGATAGACCGCATCAGTGCAGAATCAGGTAATACGCGGATTTTCGTTTCCTCAATTGCTCCTATCGATCCCGCGGCTAAAGGAACAACAATAGCGAATTTAGCAGCAAGCTTTAATGCATTGCTACCTGATTTTGTTAAAAATAAAGTGGCTCAAGGTAAAAAAGTTACCTATGTAAATGCTGGAGGCAGCCTCAATCTCAATGACTTAGTATCAGACGGTTTTCACCCTAACGTTGCTGGATACAACAAAATAGGAAATGCATGGTACGACGCACTTGTCAAGCGAGATACATTAACTGGAATTGAAAATCTGATTGGTTCTAACTTTGCTGATAAGTTAGTAGGAAATACAGGTAATAATACCCTCAAAGGCGGTCTAGGTAAAGACACGCTGACAGGTGGTGGCGGTGCCGATAATTTCTTTTACAAGGAAGCAAAAGAAGGTGGAGACATCATCACCGATTTTAGTTTTGACGATCGCTTGACATTCTCTAGCACAGGTTTTGGTAATGGCTTGGTGCGTGGTGTCAAGCTGAGGACGACAGCAGCAGAGACAGGCGTGTTTGTGAGTGGCGCTAATCCTACACCTTTAGGTAGTAGTGCCAATTTCTTGTACAACACTAACACAGGTGTACTGCGATTCGATCCTGATGGCATCGGACCTAGTTCAGCAACGACGATCGCAACTTTAGCTGGCGCCCCATCGCTGAGTTCTACTCAAATCTATATTTCTTGAGCAAGGCAGAATCTATTGAACTTTGCCTTTGTAGCTAATAAATTTTGAAGGAGTTTTTATAGTGCTTATAGTAGACCGCGCACTCAAAGAACGAGCAGAAGCCAAAAATCCGATTCGCGTGGGGATGATCGGTGCAGGGTTCATGGGACGCGGCATCGCCAACCAAATCATCAACTCCGTCCCTGGAATGGAACTCGTCGCCATTG
>NZ_MVDI01000022.1 GCF_002939305.1 Chroococcidiopsis sp. TS-821
AAGAGGAACGCGAGAAGCAAAGTGAGCATCCTGCTGGGCACGCAACTCGTCACAAAGACGACCGGGAGGCAATTCCACATCATCATAAGTCAGAACCGCATCCTTGGGTAAATCGCGCTTCAAGCGACAGCCCTTTGCCAACCCCATCGGTAACAGGCGCTGCGCCTGCACAACATCCGCATTCTCACACTGACCATAGGTCATATACTCGCCAATACCATCGAGCGTTTCCCCAGCTTTCAGGTCAATTTTGGCCGTCGTCACCACCTCGACCACAGGACCTGCGATCGCAGACAAGACGCGATCGCCAAACAACACCGCGCGCGCCACAGATAAAGGCACCTCAAAATGACACAAGTGGTAAGGCGTATAGAAACTATACAATGGACCTTCACCCAGCTTGTACAAATTGAGATAGTGCCGCTGTTTCGGGTCGTCATGCGTGGCAAACACAAACACCCCAGGACCGGGCTTCGCACCAACGACATAATCGACAATGCCGCCTAATTGTTGTAACTGGTCAATGTCGTACATCGACGTCATCTCATCGACGTGACCCGTGAAGTTGTAACCCAGCATCCCGCGTCGTGCCACCTTCATCCCTGTGGCATTGGCGACAATCGCTTGTTCAAACGAGATTTTTGTGCCATCGGCAAAACTGGTAACCATCGTCGGGTTTTGTCCCCAGCGCTGGGCAAATCCGGCTTGCGTTGTCGGGTTGCGGTACGGGTCTTGCAGTCCTTTGATATTGCCGCACAACAGTGGTTTTAACCCGATACTTTGCACAAACCGATACAAGTTCATCTCGACGCCTGGTTGGTCGCCGTCGCAGGCGCTTAAAATCACTCCCGCTTTGTCGGCATACACTTTGAGGATCGGTCCGATGGTGCCGTCGAGTTCGGCGTTCATCAAAATTACGTGTTTGTGGTGCGCGATCGCCTCCATGACCACGCGCGCGCCAAATTCAATCGCACCAGTCACTTCAATCAGTGCATCAATGCCCTCGGCTTGACACAGTAGCAGTGCATCGTCGGTGACGGCGTAGGTGTTTGTGCGAATTGCCTGTTCGAGTTGATCGGTGCTACTGACGGTGCGAATGTTGTCAATTCCGGCTTCGGAGTAGGCGCGAATTGCTTTATCGACGTTGCGGTTGGCAATGGCGACGAGTTCCATTCCAGGGACGGAGTTGATGATTTGGTTGGCGATGCCGCGTCCCATGAACCCTGCACCGATCATCCCCACGCGAATCGGATTTTTGGCTTCTGCTCGTTCTTTGAGTGC
>NZ_MVDI01000023.1 GCF_002939305.1 Chroococcidiopsis sp. TS-821
TGGCATTGCTACAGTTTTGATCAGTGCGAGACTTTCTTTTTTAGCAACGGCAACGATATCTTCTAAATTACGCACGCCCCACGCAGGATTTTGCGCGCGCAAACTATCATCAAATACGGCGTTACTCATATGAGTAAAAACCAGATAGCGAGTCGTAGAATTAGATTGAGAGATCCAGTCGTGTAAATATCATCCAAAATAGCAAAATCAATATCAGACTCATTCCACCAATCAGATGCTCGAATTGCTCCAGTACGCGCGGTAACCTCAGTGCCGATCGCTTGAAAATTAGACCGTATGCTAACCATCCAGCAGCAACGATCGCTAGTGCTTTGACTGTATTCGCCACGGTATACGCTTCGAAATAAAAAGCATTTGCGCCAATCAGCCCGCCGATCAACACAATGACAGCTGCCCAAAAACCAAACTCGACCTCTTGCCCCGCTTGTTTGTGATGGGGTAGAAAGATAAATCTGGCATACACTATTGCCGTTCCTACAGCCGCAACGTTCATGACGATTGTTTGCCAGGGCAACACATTATCCAAAGTTGATATTTTCGCGCCGAAGCCCACCAAAAAGGGAAAACCAGAGATCGAAAGACTGGCGACAACCAAAACAATCCAGAGTGAAGTATTGAACGGTTGTTGTTGCAGTTCCTTGATATTTCGGCTTGGTAAACCACCTACGGTTAAAAAAAGTGTTGGTTTGACTAGTCCGTGTGCCAGCGCGTAAAAGCCCCCAACTTCAGGTGCGGCGAGAATCCAGCCTATCTGTGACAGCGAACTCAACGCTAATATGCGCTTGGTATCTGTTTCGAAGATTGCGTAGATCACTCCTAGCAGCACTGCTCCAACTCCAAAGATTCTGACGATTGTATCAATCTCATCGGACATCAGAGCGTAACGCAGCAGTGGAAAGAGCCCAGCTTTTCCCACGATTCCTGACAGCAATGCTGATACTGGCGTTGCCGATTCTGCATAGGTTAGCGGCAACCACATTCCCGATAAAAAAACTCCTCCTTTGGTCAAGAGTCCCACTAAAATTAGAGTAAGTGCCTCAATTGGTGCGTTGCCTAACCCTGCAAACGCAAACGAATGATTTGCTCGGTAAACCAACACTGCACCCACCAGATAAAACAGCATGGCTGTGTTGCTGACAAACAGATAGCGCAAGCCAACCCACAGCGAGCGTTCGGTTCGGGGGTAAGCAATCAACAGAAACGCCGCAATTCCTA
>NZ_MVDI01000024.1 GCF_002939305.1 Chroococcidiopsis sp. TS-821
ATACCAATTCCTTAAAGACCGGCTACAGATAATGCCTCAAGGATGGAGGCTCTACCGACAATTGAACGAATCACTGCTTGGGTCATTTGTTGCAATCGCTCTCGTACCAACAAACGCAACTCATCCAGGGTCTTAGGCAACTGCCAACACAGTCCTCGCTTGAGATGCTGCCAAACTTGCTCGATTGGATTGGTTTCCGGTGAATGAGACGGTTGAAACATCAAAATGATGTTTGGAGGAATCTGCAAGCGCTTGGCACGGTGACAGCCTGCTTGGTCAAGTTGAATAATCAAAATACTGTCTGCAAAGTGCTGAGCAACCAGGTTGAGAAACACTGGAAAGCAGTCCGTGTTGCAGTGAGTGAACTCGGAGAAAAAGTGTGCTCCGGTTGTAGGTTCGACAATGCCGTACAAGTAAGTGGCACGAAACTGCCATTGCACTTTCCCTTTCGGTTTAACCCCTGGTGCAGTGATTTTGCGACCACTAATCGTCTTGAGTCCAATGCGTGTTTCATCCTCACAGAAGAATCGAACCTGTCCACTTAAACCCAGCACTCCAACGGCGAACCAAGCTAACATTGCCAAATTCTCAGCCAGTTTTTTTATAGGTTTCTACTTGCTCGGGTGATTGCTGGGCACTGACTGGACGAGCCACTTTGGGAGAAGCTTTGAGGCGATAATGCACCAACTGATGCACCGTTTTGTAGGGGGAAACAATGCCGAGTTGGTTCTCCAACCACTGGCAAATCTCGCCGTAACTGTTGAACCCTTCCTCCTGCTGCAACCGTTGGCTTAAGGCATCCTGCGCCCATTGAGGAATGCTATGCTGCCGTCCAAGGCATGGTTTACGGGTTAACAAGCCTACGAGTCCTCCTTGACGGTAAAGCCGTAACCACTCCTGCACGGTGACTCGATGTCGTCCCAAGAGTTCTGCTGCCGCTTGTACTGTTTTTGCTTGCTCACTTTTGAGCAGATAGAGTAACTGTATTCGCTCTTTGTCTGACGCACTCTTTTGCGCTCGCAGCAACTGCTTGAGGTCTTCGACGCTTTCAGCGATTTCTAGTTTGTAAACCCCTGCCATAGATGCCTCTTGAACCCAATGACAGTTTTATACCATCTGTAGCCCTCCTTTAAAGAATTGGTAT
>NZ_MVDI01000025.1 GCF_002939305.1 Chroococcidiopsis sp. TS-821
AGTACCTCCTCAGGGAATTGGAAATGCTCGTGAGGCTGGTCTTGGGGAGCCATCCAAGCCCGAATACCTTCGTTGAGCAGAATGTTTTTCGTATAGAACGTCTCGAATTCGGGGTCTTCCGCCGCGCGCAACTCTTGAGAAACGAAGTCATACGCGCGCAAGTTGAGTGCCAAGCCGACAACGCCCACCGCACTCATCCACAAACCTGTCACCGGCACAAACAACATGAAAAAGTGCAACCAGCGCTTGTTGGAAAACGCAATCCCGAAAATTTGCGACCAAAAGCGGTTGGCAGTGACCATGCTGTAGGTTTCTTCCGCTTGGGTGGGGTTGAACGCGCGGAACGTGTTAGCTTTGTCGCCGTCTTCAAACAGCGTGTTTTCTACCGTCGCACCGTGAATCGCGCACAGCAGCGCACCACCCAATACGCCAGCCACGCCCATCATGTGGAACGGGTTGAGCGTCCAGTTGTGGAATCCTTGGAAAAATAGCAAGAAGCGGAATATCGCTGCCACGCCAAAGCTGGGAGCAAAAAACCACCCCGATTGTCCCAACGGGTACATCAAGAACACGCTGACGAACACTGCGATCGGCGCGCTGAATGCTAATGCATTATACGGACGTACTCCCACTAGCCGCGCAATCTCGAACTGCCGCAGCATAAAGCCAATCAGTCCAAAGGCGCCGTGCAATGCTACGAATGTCCACAATCCGCCCATTTGGCACCAGCGCGTGAAGTCCCACTGCGCTTCTGGCCCCCACAAAAACAGCAATGAGTGTCCCATGCTGTTTGCCGGTGTGGACACGGCCACTGTTAAGAAGTTGCATCCCTCTAAATACGATGACGCGATGCCGTGCGTGTACCACGACGTTACAAACGTCGTTCCGGTGAGCCATCCTCCTAGTGCCATGTAGGCGCACGGAAATAGCAACAGTCCCGACCACCCGATGAATACAAATCGATCTCTTTTTAGCCAGTCATCAACGACGTCGAACCATCCTCGACTCGTTGCCTGTCCTACTGCTATTGTCAT
>NZ_MVDI01000026.1 GCF_002939305.1 Chroococcidiopsis sp. TS-821
CGTCGCCAGCAGCTAAGTCGAGGGGGAAGTTGTGCGCGTTGCGCTCGTGCATCACTTCCATGCCCAAGTTGGCGCGGTTGAGCACGTCCGCCCAGGTGCCAATCACCCGACCCTGCGAGTCAATCACTGACTGGTTGAAGTTGAAGCCGTTGAGGTTGAACGCCATCGTGCTGATGCCCAATGCCGTGAACCAGATGCCAATCACTGGCCACGCTGCGAGGAAGAAGTGCAAGCTGCGGCTGTTGTTGAAGCTGGCGTATTGGAAGATTAACCGTCCAAAGTAACCGTGTGCTGCTACGATGTTGTAGGTCTCTTCTTCTTGTCCGAACTTGTAGCCGTAGTTCTGGCTTTCACTTTCGGTTGTTTCGCGCACTAGCGAGCTGGTGACTAGCGACCCGTGCATCGCGCTGAATAGCGCTCCACCGAAGACTCCGGCTACTCCTAACTGGTGGAACGGGTGCATCAGGATGTTGTGCTCCGCTTGGAACACTAACATGAAGTTGAACGTCCCGCTGATGCCCAAGGGCATGCCATCGCTGAACGAACCTTGTCCGATTGGGTAGATCAAGAATACTGCTGTCGCTGCTGCTACTGGTGCAGAGTACGCTACTGCAATCCAGGGACGCATTCCTAAGCGGTAGGATAATTCCCACTCGCGTCCCATGTAGCAAAATACCCCAATCAAGAAGTGGAAGATTACTAACTGATACGGTCCGCCGTTGTATAGCCACTCATCGAGTGATGCTGCTTCCCAAATCGGGTAGAAGTGCAATCCAATCGCGTTCGATGATGGTACGACTGCCCCGGTGATGATGTTGTTGCCGTACAGCAATGACCCCGCTACTGGCTCGCGGATGCCATCAATGTCTACTGGCGGTGCGGCGATGAAGGCGATGATGAAGCAGGTTGTTGCTGCTAACAGTGTTGGGATCATCAGTACGCCAAACCAGCCTACGTATAGCCGGTTGTCTGTTGATGTTACCCAGTTGCAAAA
>NZ_MVDI01000027.1 GCF_002939305.1 Chroococcidiopsis sp. TS-821
TAAACCAACACTGCACCCACCAGATAAAACAGCATGGCTGTGTTGCTGACAAACAGATAGCGCAAGCCAACCCACAGCGAGCGTTCGGTTCGGGGGTAAGCAATCAACAGAAACGCCGCAATTCCTACTACCTCTAGTGCTACGTACAGACTCATAAAGTCGGCACAGACAAACACAGCGTTGAGGCTGCCATGCAGAATCGCGACCTGCATATAAAAAAAAGCCGTTCTCTGAGTGTGCCAACAGTACAGAATCACTGCTGTCGCAACTAGTGCGTTAGTTAAGATAAAGTAGCCACTGAGCCGGTCGACTTGCAATGTGACTCCAAAGTTATCGAGTAATTGCAGTGTGCGCGGCGATGGCGTTATCAAGACTGACAACGCATATGCCATCGACACCAGCGTCACACCCAGCGCTAGGTAGCGGTCGAGTTTGGGAATGAGATAAATGACGAATCCCGCAAATAGTGGTAGGGCGATCCAAGCGACCGTTAAAGTATTCATGGCATATTGTTCTTTTCGATCTCGGTGCTTTCCAACGTCGGGTTATCTTGTGCCAATTTCATCACGCCGACTAGCATCAATGCTTGGATCGAAAAGCCGATGACAATTGCCGTTAAGATTACTGCTTGCGGAACGGGATCGGCGTAGAGACCTGTTTTGTCGTTTGCCAAAATTGGCGTGAATAAACCATCTCTGGCGGCAATCAGCACGTAATACGCTATCACTCCTGTGCTCATCACGTCCATGGAGATGATCTTCATCACTAGGTTCTTTTTAAAGATAATGCCGAAAAAGCCACACAGTATTGTTGCAAGGATACACGCTTCTAGCACGGGATTCGCTGGTTGGGTAAAGGTTGGTCGTAATTGTTCAGACAAGCGGCAAAAATTAGAAGTAAGAAGCTAGGAGA
>NZ_MVDI01000028.1 GCF_002939305.1 Chroococcidiopsis sp. TS-821
GTTGAGCGGTTGTAGCCATCTTAAACCCCACACCGAAAATCTGCCAATCCGCTCCAACAGAATTGTTCGACTGCGCTGCTACTGACAATTGATCAGAGCTTTAATGTCTGCCGTTACAATTTTCTCCAGATTGCGCGTAATTTTCTCGATGTCCCAATTCCACCAAGCGACTTCAAGTAATGCTTGGATTACATTATCCTCAAAGCGCTGGCGGATACATTTCGCTGGATTGCCACCAACAATGGTATAAGGTGAAACATTGCTCGCCACGACTGACTTTGCAGCAATGATAGCTCCGTCTCCCACCTGTACTCCTGGCATGATCGCCGCTTCATAGCCAATCCACACGTCGTTGCCAATCACTGTATCGCCTTTGTATGGTAGCTCGTCCGGTTGAGGGTCTATTTTTTCCCAGCCATTACCAAAAATTTGAAACGGATAAGTCGAAAAACCATCCATTTTGTGGTTTGCCCCATTCATGATGAATTTTACGCCTCGTGCTAAGGCACAAAATTTGCCGATGATTAAGCGATCGCCGATGAATGGAAAATGGTACAAGACATTGCGTTCAAAGTTCTCTGAATCTTCTGGATCGTCGTAATAGGTGTAATCTCCAATGATGATATTGGGATTTGACACCGTGTTTTGGATGAAGCAAATCTGTGGAAACCCCTTCATTGGATGCTTATCTTTTGGATCTGCTCCGTACACAATTGGTCACTCCTAATTTTCACAATGCATGACATCTGCATCTTATCCAGAAACTCAAGTTGCTGCTCTAACCTGCAATCAAAGCAGTCGAACGTCCCCAATCAGCGGC
>NZ_MVDI01000029.1 GCF_002939305.1 Chroococcidiopsis sp. TS-821
ACATCGAACCGTCACTACCCACTAACGCGGGATACAACACGCCACCAGCTGACCCGCTAGACAGCACGCCCCCAGCGGACACCGAAACGCCATTACCAACAGACCCGGTAGACAACACCCCGCCAACTGACCCAGTTGACAACACGCCACCAACCGTTCCGGTAGACAACACCCCGCCAACTGACCCGGTAGACAACACGCCACCAGCGGACACCGAAACACCACTACCAACTGACCCGGTAGACAACACGCCACCAACTGACCCAGTTGACAACACGCCACCAACGGATACCGAAACGCCATTACCAACTGACCCGGTAGACAACACGCCACCAACTGACCCAGTTGACAACACGCCACCAACGGATACCGAAACGCCACTACCAACTGACCCGGTAGACAACACGCCACCAACTGACCCAGTTGACAACACGCCACCAACGGACACCGAAACGCCACTACCAACTGACCCGGTAGACAACACACCACCAACTGATCCAGAAGACAACACACCACCAACGGAAACCGAAACACCACCACCAACACACCCGGAAGACAACACGCCATCACCTAATGCTTCAAACAACACGCCACGATCCATTACGCACTAACCACAACCATCACACCCAG
>NZ_MVDI01000030.1 GCF_002939305.1 Chroococcidiopsis sp. TS-821
AAAAGGGGGGGAAAAGAAGGAGAAAAAAGAAAGAGAAAGAGAGAGAAAAGGGGGGAGGGAGGAGAGAGGAAGGAAAAAAAGAAGAAAGAGAGGGGAAAAGGAAAAAAAAAAAAGAAGAAGAAAAAAAGGAAGGGAAGGAAGGGGAAAAGGAAAAAAAAGGAAGGAAAAAAGGGAAAAGGGGAGGAAGGAAGAGAAAAAGAGAGAGAGAGAGGAAAGGAAAAAAGGAAGGAGAGAGGAAAGGAAAAGGAAGAGAAAAAAGAAAAGAAAAAAAAAGAGAAAGGAGGAGAGAAGGAGGGGAAGAAGGGAGAGGAAAAAAGGGGAAAAGAAAGGAAGAGGAGAGAAAAGGGAAAAAGGAAAAGGGAAAGAAAAAAAGAGGAAGGGAAGAGAGAGAGAGGGGGAGGAGGGGGAGGGAAAGAGGAAGGGAAGGAAAGAGGAGAAGAAGGGGAGGAAGGGGGGAGAGAAGGAAGGAAAGAAGGGAGGAGAGAGAAGGAGGGAGGGAGAAAGAAAGAGAAAGAGAAGGAGGAAGGGGAAGGAAAGGGCAAGAGGGAGGGGGGAAAAAAGTTCAGCACCAGCTGAATCG
>NZ_MVDI01000031.1 GCF_002939305.1 Chroococcidiopsis sp. TS-821
CGGAAATAGACACCCCCCTCCCAACTGACCCGGTAGACAACACGCCGCCAACTGACCCGGTAGACAACACGCCACCAGCGGACGCCGAAACGCCATTACCACCAGACCCGGTAGACAACACCCCGCCAACTGCCCCAGTTGACAACACGCCACCAACCGTTCCGGTAGACAACACCCCGCCAACTGACCCGGTAGACAACACGCCACCAGCGGACACCGAAACACCACTACCAACTGACCCGGTAGACAACACGCCGCCAACTGACCCGGTAGACAACACGCCGCCAACTGACCCGGAAGACAACACGCCACCAACGGACACCGAAACACCACCACCAACTGACCCGGTAGACAACACGCCACCAACGGACAAAGAAACGCCACCACCAACTGACCCGGAAGACAACACACCACCAACGGACCACGCAACAACACAACCACCGGCGCCTGCCGACAACACGCCAACAACCCAACATGTTGAGCCAATCCCCCCAACAAACCTGGAACAATACACGACACCAACGACCAAGGAAGCCACAAAA
>NZ_MVDI01000032.1 GCF_002939305.1 Chroococcidiopsis sp. TS-821
TCATGGAAGCTTAATTCTTTCAAATTCTTGCTGAAGATACGTATAGAAGGGAGCAGAGGAGCAGAGGAGCAGAGGAGCAGGGGATTGTATATTTGTAGCTCTTTTTTAAGGATATTGGTATTAGACATCATGGAAGCTTAATTCTTTCAAATTCTTGCTGAAGATACGTATAGAAGGGAGCAGAGGAGCAGAGGAGTAGGGGAGAGATTATTTGTAGCTCTTTTTTAAGGATATTGGTATTAGACATCATGGAAGCTTAATTCTTTCAAATTCTTGCTGAAGATACGTATAGAAGGGAGCAGAGGAGCAGAGGAGCAGAGGAGTAGGGGAGAGATTATTTGTAGCTCTTTTTTAAGGATATTGGTATTAGACATCATGGAAGCTTAATTCTTTCAAATTCTTGCTGAAGATACGTATAGAAGGGAGCAGAGGAGCAGAGGCCCAGCGTAAAAGGGGGGAGCTTGGTTGTGGCTTTTTTTTAAGACTCATAATTTCAAACATCTACAGGATGACTCCCAGCTAATTAGTTGTT
>NZ_MVDI01000033.1 GCF_002939305.1 Chroococcidiopsis sp. TS-821
TTCAAATTCTTGCTGAAGATACGTATAGAAGGGAGCAGAGGAGCAGAGGAGCAGAGGAGTAGGGGAGAGATTATTTGTAGCTCTTTTTTAAGGATATTGGTATTAGACATCATGGAAGCTTAATTCTTTCAAATTCTTGCTGAAGATACGTATAGAAGGGAGCAGAGGAGCAGAGGAGCAGAGGAGTAGGGGAGAGATTATTTGTAGCTCTTTTTTAAGGATATTGGTATTAGAAATTATGGAAGATTAATTCTTTCAAATGCTTGCTGCAGATTCGTATAGAAGGGAGTAGAGGAGCAGAGGAGCTTAGGAGTAGGGGAGGGATTATTTGTAGCTTTTTTTTAAGGATATTGGTATTAGACATCATGGAAGCTTAATTCTTTCAAATTCTTGCTGAAGATACGTATAGAAGGGAGCAGAGGAGCAGAGGAGTAGGGGAGAGATTATTTGTAGCTCTTTTTTAAGGATATTGGTATTAGACATCATGGAAGCTTAATTCT
>NZ_MVDI01000034.1 GCF_002939305.1 Chroococcidiopsis sp. TS-821
ACGCTACACCAGTATACACATTATCTTTCCAGCTAATTGGTGTATGATTACCTCTAGGACTCGCTGCAGTGGCGGCAAGTATTAACCCGCTAGCTGTTTCAGGCAGTTTGAGTGCGAGTTGCGTTGGGGATATTGGTGGGGGGGGGGGGGGGGGGGGTGGGGGGGGGTGGGGTGGGGGGGGGGGTGTGGGTGGGGGGGGGGGGGGGGGGGGGTGGGGGGTGGGGGGGGTGGGGGGGGGGGGGGGGGGGAAGGGGGGGGGGGGGGGGGGGGGGAGGGGGGCGGGGGGGGGGGGGGGGGGGGGGCGGGGGGGGAGGGGGGGGGGGGGGGGGGGTGGGGGGGGGGGGAGGGGGGGGGGGGGAGGGGGGGGGGCGGGGGGGGGGCGGGGGGGGGGGGGGGGATGGAGGCAGGGGGGAAGGGGAATGTGGGGCGGGGGAGAGGAGCGGGAGGTTGGTGGCGAGGGTGCAGGTTGGGAGTCGGAGGGTCGCGAGCTGTGATTGAG
>NZ_MVDI01000035.1 GCF_002939305.1 Chroococcidiopsis sp. TS-821
GATAGACCTCCGCCCCCTCCACGCACTACGTGGCCTTTTACGTCTCTTCCTGTAATACCTGCCGCCTCTTGCAAGTCGTCTATCGCGCTCATCTCTTTTAGACTTTTCTTCGCGTTCTCGCGCAATTGATCAGATTTGCTCGTATGATTCCCGCCCTGGAAGGTGATCCCGGTACCATCGACATGTCCGGGCTGCAGCTCATTGCTTTGCCCGGTAGAACGTTTCGCCGCTAGATCTTGTGTGTTCGCCCAGGCTTCGCGAGAAGCGCCATGCCAGGCATCTTCTTGTCGCGAATGATTATCGCGTGTATCTTTTGAGTGTTCTCTTTTCTGCTCATGATTATCCACTTACAGCCCCTCCGACCCACCAGACGCCAGACTAGCCTTCCTGGCGTGCAAACCACGTGCAAGGCTTACGGCCCAGACTAGTGACGCTAGGCTGAATCGAATGGACCCACCCAGACGTCCAGTGC
>NZ_MVDI01000036.1 GCF_002939305.1 Chroococcidiopsis sp. TS-821
GACTTAGAAGAAACATTGCCGGTGTTGCAGCAAACCCAAGTCTTGTAACCATCGGATTTGCATAGAGTTTTGGTTCCCCTTGTCCGTTGCCCTGACAAAGCTATGAAGTAGGGAAATCTCAATCAGGTTGGTTTGCTGCCAAAATTTGTCCAGCTGTCCTTGTTTGTCCTGGTTGCCAAAAGACGTTGGTAATCGTACCGCTATCTTCGGCAAGTCCCGCCACTCCCATTTTCATTGCTTCTAAAATGACGAGGCGATCGCCAGACGCAACGCGATCGCCACCTTTGACAAGCACTTGCCAGACATTTGCCGAAACGTGCGCTACTATCGCCTCCACCCCGTCAGAAAGCACATTTTCAGGAGCAATTGTTTCTTCGTCGGTTTGTTGAAGCCTTTCTTGACGGGTAAACTCTCCCGCCGCAACCCAGCGATCGCGTTCCGCAGCAAAAGCCGCTTGTTGTTTAGCC
>NZ_MVDI01000037.1 GCF_002939305.1 Chroococcidiopsis sp. TS-821
ATGCCGAAAAAGCCACACAGTATTGTTGCAAGGATACACGCTTCTAGCACGGGATTCGCTGGTTGGGTAAAGGTTGGTCGTAATTGTTCAGACAAGCGGCAAAAATTAGAAGTAAGAAGCTAGGAGAATCGCCATCAATGATGTATCAGGGTGAATTATTTTAAACTTCTACTTCTTCTTACGAGCATTGCCCGAACCTCTTTTTGGTAATGAGGTTATCTGAGAGCCGCAGTTGAGTTCTGGAGGATTGAGCGTCATCTATTGTCGCTATACCCTGCTTGATGCTGAAAGCCGGATCCCACTTGCGATTGTGAATATCCATTTGACTCAAGCAGGCTCCGCAAAATCTTTTAAATGATTGCAGCATAGACCTTGCTCCTCCTAATAGCGCGTCATCAATTCCCCATTGAGAGCTGCACGAAACGCGATCGCACTCTTAGCTCAAACTGCACCTCG
>NZ_MVDI01000038.1 GCF_002939305.1 Chroococcidiopsis sp. TS-821
GCAGTGATCGCCTGCACCCTCAATCACGGCGGTTCCTTTCAGGGTTCGGACTTCAAAACGGTCGCCCGAAATACCGGTAGCACACAACATACCACCTGTAGCACAGCAAAAAAAAGTATTACCCACAATTTCATTATCCCCAGGTGCATACGGTGCAGCCTCTGGAGGTTTTGAAATAAACACTCCCCCCCTCAATCCCTTGTCCACGTAATCGTTTTCTTCGCCTTCGACCAATACGAACAGACCTGCCATGATAAATGCACCTAAGCTTTGTCCGCCGCCCCCTATGTAGTTGAGCTTGCATTATCGCTCCTAGCCATAATTACCGCAATCAGACTCGATCGTTCCTGCCAGTCTCGCTCCTCCTGACCTATCTGTATTAACAATTGCGAGATCTTTTGAAATGTAGGAGTATTCCAGAATTGCCGCTTGACTATATGACTCCGCCTGGA
>NZ_MVDI01000039.1 GCF_002939305.1 Chroococcidiopsis sp. TS-821
AACTTTAAAGTGGGGCTGCAACGATATCGGCGGGACCTTTATGGAAGAAAAAAATACCCCGATTGGAGGGGGGGTCGGCGGGTAGGGGCTGGTAGGAAAAAAAGCACAAAACACAAATAATTTCTTCTAAAAAACAAAACACCCAAGCGCAACCCCTTTTTAACTAATTTTAAAAAAAAAAAAAGAAACAAGCGCTATGAAATAGAAGGTGTGGAGGGGGAGGAGGGGGGGGAGAAAGAGAGAGAGAAGAGGAAAAAAAGATTAGGAGAGAAGGGGGAGGAAGGGAAAGAATGTATCAGGGAGAAGAGGAAAATGAAATAAAGCAAAATTGAGAATAAGATAGTTTATAGTCGTGAAAAAGAGAGATGATTGACAGAAAAACGTATTAGTGAGAGGGCGGCTGGGAACGACGGGGCACGCGACGAACAG
>NZ_MVDI01000040.1 GCF_002939305.1 Chroococcidiopsis sp. TS-821
AAGTTGCGATCGTCGTTGCTGAACTAGGTCCGATGCCATCAGGATCGAATCGCAGTACACCTGTGTTAGTGTTGTACAAGAAATTGGCACTACTACCTAAAGGTGTAGGATTAGCGCCACTCACAACCACGCCTGTCTCTGCTGCTGTCGTCCTCAGCTTGACACCACGCACCAAGCCATTACCAAAACCTGTGCTAGAGAATGTCAAGCGATCGTCAAAACTAAAATCGGTGATGATGTCTCCCCCTTCTTTTGCTTCCTTGTAAAAGAAATTATCGGCACCGCCACCACCTGTCAGCGTGTCTTTACCTAGACCGCCTTTGAGGGTATTTTACCTGTATTTCCTACTAACTTATCAGCAAAGTTAGAACCAATCAGATTTTCAATTCCAGTTAATGTATCTCGCTTGACAAGTGCGTCGTACCATGC
>NZ_MVDI01000041.1 GCF_002939305.1 Chroococcidiopsis sp. TS-821
CGACTCGCTGGGAAGACACGCTCTTTTGGGGGGCGGGGAAAGACAAAATAGACGGGAGGTGCTCCAAGGTGGTGATGGCAATGACACGCTCTTTGGTGGCGCAGGTAACGACAAATTAGACGGCAGCTTTGGTGACGACAGCCTCGACGGTGGAATTGGCAACGATACACTCCAAGGCGGGTATGGTAACGATACGTTGCAAGGCGGCGAAGGCGATGACGTTTTGCGAGATATGGAGGTTGGTGGTGAAGCTAACTTTTTATTCGGGGGTGCAGGTAACGACACCTTAGAAGGCGGAGGTACGTTCAACCGCGGGGATGAGGCCGATTCCCTCTGAGGGGGTGCTGTAATAAAACATACCCCTCCTGGGGGCGTGGCAAGACATGGTGTTGGGAGATGTTGCTGGTGGACTTTCTCTTG
>NZ_MVDI01000042.1 GCF_002939305.1 Chroococcidiopsis sp. TS-821
ACTATACAGTTAATTTTACAAGTGTGATATTTTTAAATTCTTGATAAAAGAGTTATCAAGTCGCTGAGCCATAAAAGCACAAAACTTAATATTAACTATTTATGTTCCTTCATAACTTTTGCGAGCAGGAATACCGCTAATTCTTAAGACATCGCTGAGAGTTGCGCAGTAGTTTGGTAAACCAAATGTTGCTGGATTGACAGCATTGCGATACGTAAAATGGCGGTAGTCTAAACAAAAACGATCCCAAGCTGCCATTTGAATGCGAAATAAGGCGACGATCGCGTTGGCTAGAGACAAAGTTAACGGAATCCGAAAATAAAATTTTTTATTAAAATATCGACAAAGTTCTTCGACAGCTTGGTTTACGGTTAAGGGTGCTTGACCGAGGACAAGAGAACGCGATTAATTTTCTATCG
>NZ_MVDI01000043.1 GCF_002939305.1 Chroococcidiopsis sp. TS-821
CACAGCACACCGACACACCACTCCCAACTGACCCGGTAGACAACACCCCACCCACGGATATTGAAACGCCCCCACCAACTGACCCGGTAGACAACACCCCGCCAACTGACCCGGTAGACAACACGCCACCAACGGACACCGAAACGCCTCTACCAACTGACCCGGTAGACAACACGCCACCAACGGACACCGAAACACCACTACCAACGGATCCCGTTGACAACACGCCGCCAACGGATCCCGTTGACAACCCCCCACCAACTGACCCGGAAGACAACACTCCACCCACGGACATTGAAAAGCCACTACCAACTGACCCGGTAGACAACACCCCGCCAACTGACCCAGTAGACAACACGCCACCAACAGACACCGAAAAACCACTACCAACCGACCCAGTCGACAACACACCAC
>NZ_MVDI01000044.1 GCF_002939305.1 Chroococcidiopsis sp. TS-821
CTTTTGCGAGGAGTGGATTGAAGAATAGGGTTGGTAGAAATCCCTTTTGTTGAAGGGACTAAAATGAAACAGCTCGTGCGCCACCTTCCAAAAACAGTCCTGCCGACGTAGAAATCCCTTTTATTGAAGGGACTAAATTGAAACAACTCAAGTAGGATTTACTCAAGATAATCGCGGAGTAGAAATCCCATTTATTGAAGGGACTAAATTGAAACTTCGCTATAGTAGCTCACTTCCTATAATACAAATACAGGGGTAGAAATCCCTTTTATTGAAGGGACTAAATTGAAACTACACAGGGCGTAGGAACTCGCTAGAAACGAAGGATATAGTAGAAATCCCTTTTATTGAAGGGACTAAATTGAAACTTGAGATTGCTGACATTTCCCACTACTTCGCCAATATGTAGAAAT
>NZ_MVDI01000045.1 GCF_002939305.1 Chroococcidiopsis sp. TS-821
TTCCTACACCGGACATTCCTATCCCAGACATTGTTGGCACTGCCCACATACCCCTTCCCGCAGCCCCGACCTACGCGCTCATTGATCCCCCGCCCCCCCCCTCCCCCCCCCCTCCCCCCCCCCCCCTCCCCCCCGCTCCCCCCCCCCCCCCCCCCCCCCCCTCCCCCCCCTCCCCCCTCCCCCCCCCCCCCCCCCCCCCCCCCCCCCCGCCCTCCCCCCCCCCCCCCCCCTCCCCCCCCCCCTCCCCCCCCCACCACCCCCCCCCCCCCACCCCCCCGCCCCCCCCCCCCCTCCCCCCCCCCCCCCTCCCCCCCCCGCCCCCCCCGCCTCCCCCCCCCCCCCCCCCCCCCCCACCAACCCCCCCCCCCTTACCCCCGCCTAACTCCCCCACCACCCACAAGCCCTCCGCCCC
>NZ_MVDI01000046.1 GCF_002939305.1 Chroococcidiopsis sp. TS-821
GTAGTGGTGTTTCGGTGTCCGTTGGTGGCGTGTTGTCTACCGGGTCAGTTGGCGGGGTGTTGTCTACCGGGTCAGTTGGTAGCGGGGTTTCGATGTCCGTTGGTGGCGTGGTGTCTACCGGGTCAGTTGGTGGGGTGTTGTCTACTGGATCTGTTGGCGGCGTGTTGTCAACTGGATCCGTTGGTAGTGGCGTTTCGGTGTCCGTTGGTGGCGTGTTGTCTACCGGGTCAGTTGGTGGTGGGGTTTCGGTGTCCGTTGGTGGCGTGTTGTTTACCGGGGCAGTTGGTGGGGTGGTGTCTACCGGGGCAGTTGGTGGTGGGGTGTCGATGTGATTGGGTGGAGTGGTATTTTCTGCGCCATTTGTTGGTGGGGTGTCTACAGTGGCGGTCGTTGGTGGTTTTGTTGTTGTTTT
>NZ_MVDI01000047.1 GCF_002939305.1 Chroococcidiopsis sp. TS-821
TCTCTCCTTCGGTTGGATCGCCGACAACTGTGTTTTGTCCATCTTTGACTTCAATTTGCGAGTCATTACACAGCAAACCTGCAATTAAACATTCGCGCAGTGCAACATTGGCGTCAAAATCTGCTGGCTTTTGGGCAGATGCGCCGTCATTTACATCTGTATCTACAACAATTTCCCCTTCTGGATTATCCCCGCTCCCCGTAACTTTATATTGCTGTTCTCCTGCATAAATTGCTTGCACCGTCATTTGGTTTTCGGTCAGCGTTCCGGTTTTATCTGAACAAATCCCCGTTGCCCCCCCAGGGGTTTCCACCGCCGGTAGCTTGCGGATAATCGCATTGCGTCGTGCCATTCGGGAAACACCAATTGCCAATGTAACTGTGACAACAGCAGGTAATCCTTCTGGAAT
>NZ_MVDI01000049.1 GCF_002939305.1 Chroococcidiopsis sp. TS-821
GAGTTGTGGTAGCGGTTATCTCCCTCGAACTGATTCCAGCATCTCTCCGAGTGGATGCACCCTTGATGACCGTCATCTCCTTTGTGGCAGGTGGTCTTTTCTTCATTGTGGTGGATCAGGTTACGCAACTAGTTAAAACTCGGTTTGGCAGCGGTGATATAGATGTTGGAGCCTCGATAATTTTTCTAGGAGTGGCGGTGGGTCTATTTTCCGATGGGGGGGTGATTTGGGCAGGGTCAACTATAGCCACTGAGTTAGGGGTACTTCTCGCATTAGGTCAGGGTCCAGCAGATGTGCCGGGAGGACTTGCTACCATTATTTCCTTTTAGCGACAAGGGGTCCCTCGTCGCAGACGGGTCCAAATTGCGGCTGCTTTTTCGATTCCCATCTTCTTTGGAGCAACCATC
>NZ_MVDI01000051.1 GCF_002939305.1 Chroococcidiopsis sp. TS-821
AATGCGCGGAAAGGTGGAAACTTGAATTAGAGTATCAACTGCGTGTGGCATCTAAGATGAAAACACACGTCGCACAGCCGAATCGAGATCAACGATGTCCTCAATGATCAACGCCTTGTGGCATCTAAGGTGAAAACACTACCAAAAAGAGGCGGAAATTAAATCTTTTGTTTTAGTTATCAACGCCTTGTGGCATCTAAGGTGAAAACACTAACGTTTACGCTATCTGAAGTCCAAATATAAGCCTGTGATCAACCGCTTGTGGCATCTAAGGTGGAAACGCTTGGCTCACTCTTCAGGGCTTTATCTGCAAGAATGCAGTGATCAACGCCTTGTGGCATCTAAGGTGAAAACACACCGAAAAGTCACTGAGAGCGAATCCCCAAGGCGTTGTGATCAAC
>NZ_MVDI01000052.1 GCF_002939305.1 Chroococcidiopsis sp. TS-821
TAGATCGGAGTCATTGTAATGAATGCAATCGCCCGACGTTTCATCCGCGATTTCGGATGCGGGAAGTGGTAATGTAACGCTAAACGTTGCGCCTTTACCTTCGCCTTGACTATCAGCTTTCACTGTACCGCCGTGTAATTCGACTAAATGACGGACAATGGCAAGTCCTAACCCTAATCCACCAAATTTGCGCGTAGTGCTACTATCAGCTTGGCGGAAGTAATCAAACACGTGAGGAAGAAATTCTGCTGCATTTCCTTTCCCAGTGTCGCTGACTTGAATTTGTACGGAAGATGCTATTTTCTTTACCTTGCCCTCTACGCGCCCGCCATTAGGAGTAAACTTGACTGCATTTGAGAGGAGATTCCACACAATTTGCTGCAACCGCGCTGCATCTCCCG
>NZ_MVDI01000053.1 GCF_002939305.1 Chroococcidiopsis sp. TS-821
TTTGAAGAGTTATTGCAGAATGTAGCAAAATTTATAGAAAGCATTACCTTCTACCCGCTCGGTTTTCAACTTCTATTATTAAAAATCTCACTTAGCTTTTTCTCAAATAAGTTACATCTATTTTATCATTCTATTCAAAAACATCTACTCTTTATTAATAACAAACTATTAAAAACAATCCATAAATTTTTATTCTCATTATTTTCATTTTAACTTTATTTTCTTTCTTCTTTCCATATTCCTCACAATCCAAATACTTCACTTTTCTTATAATCTTCTTTTAATTATACATTTATCAATCTTTTTCTAATCCATTTTAACAAAATTATTTTTTTAAATTTTTTTCTACCTATTCATTTTCTTCATATTAAATTTACTCCAATATCAAATCAATTAAATT
>NZ_MVDI01000054.1 GCF_002939305.1 Chroococcidiopsis sp. TS-821
CGAGTAAAGGGGGCGTGGGGGGGCAGGGGGGCGGGGGGCAAGGGGGGGAGGAGGGGGGAAGAGGACGGGGGGGGGAGGGGGGGGGGGGGGGGGGGGGGGGGGGGGGGGGGGGGGGGGGGGGGGGGGGGCGGGGGGGGGGGGCGGGCGGGGGGGGGGGGGGGGGGGGGGGGGGGGGGGAGGGGGGGGGGGGGGGGGGGGGAGGGGGGGGAGGGGGGGGGGGGGGGAGGGGGGGGGGTGGGGGGGGGGGGGGGGGGGGGGGGGGGGGAGGGGGTGGGGGGGGGGGGTTGGGGGGGGGGGGGGGGGGGGGTTGATGTTGAGTCAGGGGGGGCGCTTGTCGGAAGACAAATGGTCGGAGGAATGAGTGGGTGGGTATTGTTTGAGTAGCTAGAGTAATAA
>NZ_MVDI01000055.1 GCF_002939305.1 Chroococcidiopsis sp. TS-821
CGCTGGCACTGAGCATGGCCATGCGTCACCTACCCAACCCGAAAAATCAGCCCACACGCCCCAAAACCCACAACCACCCCCCCCCCCCCCCCCACCCCCCCCCCCCCCCCAACAACCCCCCACCACACAAAACCCCCACCCCCCCCCCCAACCCACCCCCCCCCCCCCCCCCCCCCCCCCCCCCACCCCCCCACCCCCCCACCCCACCCCCCCCCCCCCCCCCCCAAACCACCCCCCCCCCCCCCCCCCCCCAACCACCCCCCCCCCCCCCCCCCACCCTCCGCGGCGACTGAGCTGCAGAATTAGCCGAAGCCAGTTTACAACTAAAGGGACATGCTTGAACCGGATGAGAAGCAACGAAAGCAGGAAGCGCGATCGCAGCAACCGAGACAA
>NZ_MVDI01000056.1 GCF_002939305.1 Chroococcidiopsis sp. TS-821
AGGAGTAGTGGCTGGGAGACAGTAACTGCTAGAGAGGTAGTTGATATCTCCGCTGGTGGGGTGTTGTCTACGGGGTCAGTTGGTGGGGTGTTGTCTACCGGGTCAGTTGGTGGTGGCGTTTCGGTGTCCGTTGGTGGCGTGTTGTCTACCGGGTCAGTTGGTAGTGGTGTTTCGGTGTCCGCTGGTGGCGTGTTGTCTACCGGGTCAGTTGGTGGCGTGTTGTCTACCGGGTCAGTTGGTGGCGTGTTTTCTACCGGGTCAGTTGGTGGTGGTGTTTCGGGGCTGTTGGCGGGCTTTCTACCGGTCGCGTTGGCGGCGTGTTTTATAACGGGTCGGCAGCGTGTGCTTTTTGTGGCGGGTCGGTCGGCGGGGTGTGGTAGGAGTGGG
>NZ_MVDI01000057.1 GCF_002939305.1 Chroococcidiopsis sp. TS-821
CCACCGCCCCCCCCAACACCACAACACCAGACGCGCACCCCACACACACTAATACAAAAAAACCAAATCAAACCACCCCCCCCACCACACCCCCACCACAAAAACAACAACACACCCAAACAACAAACCAAACAACAAAAAAAAAATTTTTTTAATTTTCCCGTATAATCTCCGTTATTAATAATTTTTTTTTTTTTTTTTTTTTCTTTTTTTTTATAATTTTTTTTTTTTTTTTTTTCTTTTTTTTTTCTTTTTTTTTCATTACTTTTTTTTTTTTTTTTTTCTTTTTTTTTTTTATTTCTCATTCTTTGTATTTATCTACTATTTTTCTTCTATTTTTTTTCATTCTTCTCTCCTCCCCCTTATTCCCTCCTCTCTTTTCTACTAAATC
>NZ_MVDI01000058.1 GCF_002939305.1 Chroococcidiopsis sp. TS-821
AATTTCCAGGCTGACACTCAAAGTCTACTGAAGTTGACTGCATCTCAACAGTCCTGTTCCAGAGGACTTGGGCTATGAGACTGTGAATTAATTCACAGGCGGACTTGGTTAACTAACGCCACATATCAATTGATTCACAGCGTGGTAATTATCGCCACATCTCAATTGAGCACAATATCCCGCCAAGAAATCAATTTCCTGGCTGACACTCAAAGTCTACTGAAGTTGACTGCATCTCATCAGTCCTGTTCCAGAGGACTTGGGCTATGAGACTGTGAATTGACTCACAGGCGGACTTCGCTACGAACGCCACAGAATTGATTCACAGCAAGGAAATCGTCACCACAACTGAATTAAGCACAATTACCAACAAGCACATCAATTTCCTTGC
>NZ_MVDI01000059.1 GCF_002939305.1 Chroococcidiopsis sp. TS-821
AACGCTGCCAAAACAATGACCACACATATCATCAATACTCTTGACACTAATAAAATTAGAGTAAAAAACACACAACTTAAAAATATACCCACGTTACCACCACTAAACATAGAAAACAACCCGCCAACTGACCCAGTTGACAACGCGCCACCAACCGTTCCGGTAGACAACACGCCACCAACTGACCCGGTAGACAACACGCCACCAACGGACATCGAAACCCCACTACCAACTGACCCGGTAGACAACACGCCACCAACGGACACCGAAACAACACTGCCAACTGACCCGGCTGACAAACCGCCGCCAACTGACCACGACGACAACCCCCCACCCACCCACCCAGCAGCAACACTACCAACCCCCGAGACCGCAAACACCCCACAGCA
>NZ_MVDI01000060.1 GCF_002939305.1 Chroococcidiopsis sp. TS-821
AATTGGACTAGGGTAAAGCGTAAACCCCTTATTCCAAACATCAGGAAACACAACATTAATCCCTGTCTGTGCCAAAACCGCCATTGCTTCAGCAATATTTTGCCGCGAATGCAGTACCCGACTATCAGTATTAGTTATCCAAACACCGCGAATTGCCATCAGTAAATAATTAGGTTATTGGTCATTGGTCACTGGTAATTGGTCATTGGAAAAGCGATTTATCAACACCCCCATTACCCATTGTCCAACCTCACGTAGTTCATTGAAAAAACCGATCTATGTACACAACTGACTGGAAACACGAATACATTACTACCAACGGCATCAAACTGCACTACGTCACTCAAGGAGATGGTCCTTTAATATTAATGTTGCATGTGTACCCAGC
>NZ_MVDI01000061.1 GCF_002939305.1 Chroococcidiopsis sp. TS-821
GAAACCCGGTCGAAGGTGGCACGAGACGCGACCCGCCGCCAGCCCCACCCGAGAGACAATAACCGACGACCCCGATCGACACCCCACCACCCACCGCAGCAGTAGACAACACACCGCCAACGGAAGCCGAAACGCCACTACCAACTGCCCCGGTAGACAACACGCCGCCAACTGACCCAGTAGACAACACGCCACCAACGGACACCGAAACACCACTACCAACTGACCCGGTAGACAACACGCCACCAACGGACACCGAAGCCAACACCAACAACCCCATTAGCCAACACCTCTCCAAAACACCCCGAAGACCCCACAACACCTACATCCACTGCCCCTCCCACACTCCCCGACCCACCAGAAAACAACTCACCACCCCATCCGC
>NZ_MVDI01000062.1 GCF_002939305.1 Chroococcidiopsis sp. TS-821
CGTGTTTAGGTGGGGTTTGGTCTTCGTCATCAGTTGGTGGTGGTTTGTGTTCTTCTTTAGTTGGTGGTGTGTTGTCGACGTCTTTAGGTGGTGGTGTCTCTTCGGCATCAGTTGGTGGTGTGTTGTCTTCTGGGTCAGTTGGCGGGGTGTTGTCTACCGGGTCAGTTGGTAATGGCGTTTCGGTGTCCGCTGGTGGCGTGTTGTCTACCGGGTCAGTTGGCGGCGTGTTGTCTACCGGGTCAGTTGGTAGTGGGGTTTCGGTGTCCGTTGGTGGCGCGGTGTCTACCGGGTCCGTTGGTGGTGGGGTGTCGGTGTCCGCTGGTGGGGTGTCGTTATCCCACCCGGTTGCAGGAGCGTAGTCGACTCTGTCGGTTAGCGCAAGCGAG
>NZ_MVDI01000063.1 GCF_002939305.1 Chroococcidiopsis sp. TS-821
GCGTTTACTCCTACACCGCAACGCCCCCCCCCATCTTTTACCTACTTCCTCCCTCCTTTCTGTTTCTCTCCCTCCCTTCCCCCTCCTTCCCTCTTCTTCTTTTTCTCTTTTTCCACTCGATTTTCTTTTCCCCCCCCTCCCCCCATCCCTCTCTTTCCCTCCCTCTTTTCTCTCCCCCCCCTCCTCCCTTTCCTCTCTTCTCCTCCCCCCCCCCTTTCCCCTTCTTCTTCTTCTTCCCCCCTTCCCCTATCTGGTACCTCTTCTTTTTCTTCTTCCCCTGAACTTCCCCTTTTTTTCCCCTCCCCCCCTCCCCCTCCCTTCCCTCCTCCTCTCCCTTCTCCTCTTTCTTCCTTCTCTTCCTTTTTTTCTCCCTCACTCTTCCCTT
>NZ_MVDI01000064.1 GCF_002939305.1 Chroococcidiopsis sp. TS-821
GAAGACACCGGTTCTGATATCAATGCACCACCGCCACGTTCAACCGAATCTACTAGTAATTTCGCGACCGTTCAAAATGTCCCTAATTTCTTTTTCCCCTATGGCGGTAGTACGACTTGGGCACCGATTCGCTTAGCAGTTGACTCAGCAATTCAAGCGGCGCGACCAGAGGTTCGCTTTCGCGACGTTGACCCTACTGGCGAAACACCAGGGTCAGCAAACGGAAATCGGATGCTGATTGAAGGGGAAAATTGCTTTTTCCCAGTCTTCTAGACCGCTATTAGATCGAGAAATTGCCCGCGCGCAACAACGCGGCTTTGGTTTAAATCAAATACCCGTTGCCATTGATGGATTGGCGATCGCGGTTAATCCGAATTTAGATATTC
>NZ_MVDI01000065.1 GCF_002939305.1 Chroococcidiopsis sp. TS-821
AAGGGGGGAATGTGTGCAAGATCCGGGGGTGTAGTGTTGTCGAAGGGGGCAGTTGGTGGTGGTGTTTCGGTGTCCGCTGTTGGCGTAGTGGCTACAGGGTCGGTTGGCAGAGTGTTGTCTACGGGGGCAGTTGGTAGTGGCGTTTCGGTGTCCGTTGGCGGGGTGTTGTCAACTGGGTCAGTTGGTGGCGTGGTGTCTACCGGGTCAGTTGGTAGTGGTGTTTCGGTATCCGTTGGTGGCGTGTTGTCAACCGGGGCGGTTGGCGGGGTGTTGTCTACCGGGGCTGTTGGGAGTGGCGTTTCGGGTGGCGGTGGTGGCGTGTTGTATACAGGGCCCTTTTGTAGCGTGTGGTTGACCGCGCGTGCTTGGTGTCGCGTTTCGTGG
>NZ_MVDI01000066.1 GCF_002939305.1 Chroococcidiopsis sp. TS-821
CTAATACACTTGTTTTGATTTCTTGTGCGGCAATTTATGTTTATATTGAGAGAAAATATGAAAGTTGTGATTAGAGTTGGTAGAGGAAAATATGAAGGTATTATAAGAAATGGTAGTTGTGGGAGAAGAGAGAAAGGTAATGATAATAGAATTAGGGGTTATTTTTTAGAATGATAAAAAAGTGATGAAAAAAATTAAAGAGAGTATTGTGATTAATTAATTGTAGAGAGAAAATGATTAAAAAGGAAGAAGGGTGGAGTTAATAACTTGATATCAGGAAATACAAAAGTAATAACAATAGTATATTTTGTTGTTTTTAAATTTAAATAATTATAATAATTATTTATTTTATACTTCTTCATCTTTAAATATAAATCCATCTT
>NZ_MVDI01000067.1 GCF_002939305.1 Chroococcidiopsis sp. TS-821
ATGTCAATCTCTGTTGTATTGCAGAAATTAAAAAAGATAATCGAGAAGTTTCAGCTTTTTTATTAGAGCAGGGTAAAGACCAATATCAAGTGGTCTTCATGTTCAAACTAGAAGGGCTGCACGATGTACTGACCCGCAATTCAGCGTCGGGCTTTGCTGACCAAGTAACTGAAGGCTTTAAAGGAATGCCAGCAAAATTGTGAATTACCATCTATCTGGGGTGTTTCAGCGAAGGCTTAGAGCGGCCGGAGCAGTTAGGGGACTTTGCAAACGATTGCCAATCTGGCCCAAACATAGTTTTGGTGTGAAATGAGCAGAAGCGGGCACGTGTACATATCGGTAAATGTACTCGCCAAGACTTGTCGTAGTATCTTTTGTGGA
>NZ_MVDI01000068.1 GCF_002939305.1 Chroococcidiopsis sp. TS-821
TGCTGTGCGTGGCGCACAACAACTTTATGACTTGTTTAGCCTGACTGATTTGTCAGAAGAAACCTTTTTGTTCCGTGGTTTCACTCGCTTAAAGCAATTGGAGTATTTGATTCGCACGCATCAAATTGACCAAGATTTCTATTGGAGAACAGTATGAAATTTACTCAAACACCACTTGACGGTGCATACATCATTGATTTAGAAGAAAAACCTGACCATCGCGGTTTTTTTGCCCGCACCTATTGTGCTGAAGAATTCGCTGCCTACGGACTGAAAGCCACCGTCGCTCAATGCAACTTATCGTTTA
>NZ_MVDI01000069.1 GCF_002939305.1 Chroococcidiopsis sp. TS-821
AGGTGGGCGAGTTTTACACGCCTGGCTATGAGCGTGGGTTGCGTTATGATGACCCGGTTTTAGCGATTGATTGGCCACTACCAGTTAGTGAGATTTCTGCCAAAGATGCTTCTTGGGCTTTGTTGGAACAGACCGTTGTGGGAGTATAGCTAATGATTATTATTGATAAAGCACTCAAAGAACGAGCAGAAGCCAAAAATCCGATTCGCGTGGGGATGATCGGTGCAGGGTTCATGGGACGCGGCATCGCCAACCAAATCATCAACTCCGTCCCTGGAATGGAACTCGTCGCCATTG
>NZ_MVDI01000070.1 GCF_002939305.1 Chroococcidiopsis sp. TS-821
ACTGCTCCTCTGCTCCTCTGCTCCCTTCTATACGTATCTTCAGCAAGAATTTGAAAGAATTAAGCTTCCATGATGTCTAATACCAATATCCTTAAAAAAGAGCTACAAATAATCTCTCCCCTACTCCACTGCTCCTCTGCTCCTCTGCTCCCTTCTATACGTATCTTCAGCAAGAATTTGAAAGAATTAAGCTTCCATGATGTCTAATACCAATATCCTTAAAAAAGAGCTACAAATAATCTCTCCCCTACTCC
>NZ_MVDI01000071.1 GCF_002939305.1 Chroococcidiopsis sp. TS-821
GGTGTAGCTCTTTTTTAAGGATATTGGTATTAGACATCATGGAAGCTTAATTCTTTCAAATTCTTGCTGAAGATACGTATAGAAGGGAGCAGAGGAGCAGAGGAGCAGAGGAGTAGGGGAGAGATTATTTGTAGCTCTTTTTTAAGGATATTGGTATTAGACATCATGGAAGCTTAATTCTTTCAAATTCTTGCTGAAGATACGTATAGAAGGGAGCAGAGGAGCAGAGGAGCAGAGGAGTAGGGGAGAGATTA
>NZ_MVDI01000072.1 GCF_002939305.1 Chroococcidiopsis sp. TS-821
ACCTCTGCTCCTCTGCTCCTCTGCTCCCTTCTATACGTATCTTCAGCAAGAATTTGAAAGAATTAAGCTTCCATGATGTCTAATACCAATATCCTTAAAAAAGAGCTACAAATAATCTCTCCCCTACACCTCTGCTCCTCTGCTCCTCTGCTCCCTTCTATACGTATCTTCAGCAAGAATTTGAAAGAATTAAGCTTCCATGATGTCTAATACCAATATCCTTAAAAAAGAGCTACAAATAATCTCTCCCCTAC
>NZ_MVDI01000073.1 GCF_002939305.1 Chroococcidiopsis sp. TS-821
GTCTTTCAAATTCTTGCTGAAGATACGTATAGAAGGGAGCAGAGGAGCAGAGGAGCAGAGGAGTAGGGGAGAGATTATTTGTAGCTCTTTTTTAAGGATATTGGTATTAGACATCATGGAAGCTTAAGTCTTTCAAATTCTTGCTGAAGATACGTATAGAAGGGAGCAGAGGAGCAGAGGAGCAGAGGAGTAGGGGAGAGATTATTTGTAGCTCTTTTTTAAGGATATTGGTATTAGACATCATGGAAGCTTAA
>NZ_MVDI01000074.1 GCF_002939305.1 Chroococcidiopsis sp. TS-821
ACGGAAAACACAACACCAACTGACCCCGTAGACAACACCCCACCAACTGACCCCCACCAACGGATACCGAAACGCCATAACCAACAGACCCGGTAGACAACACGCCACCAAACGACCCAGTCGAAAACTCGCCACCAACGGATGCCGTAAGCACATTGCCAACAGACCCGGTAGACAAAGCGCCACCAACGGACCCAGTTGACAA